>JAYSOC010000411.1:0-23913 GCA_043723285.1 Ferruginibacter sp.
TAACTGGCTAATATTATGCTGCTTCATTTGCTCCAATGCTTCTACAGCCAACGTATCTGCATCAATTATCTTGGGCATGGCACTCATTATATCTTTTGCCATCAAACCAATAAAATTATCGTGTTTTTCAAACATCCTTCTTACATCTCCATCAGTAATTACGCCTACTATTTCATTGTGTTCATTTAGCACTGCTGATGCACCTAATCTTTTTTTAGAAATTTCTATGATGGTTTTTTTTATATCATCATTTTCAAATACAACTGGTTTTTCGTGTTGCTTAATTAAATCGCCAACCCTCAAATACATTTTTTTTCCTAACATACCGCCAGGGTGATATTTTGCAAAATCACCAGTTTTAAATTCTTTGGTTTCCATTAAACATATAGCCAACAAATCGCCCATTACCATTTGTGCAGTGGTGCTATTTGTGGGTGCAAGATTATTGGGGCAAGCCTCTTGCTCTACAGTTGTATTTAAAATAATATCGCTTTGTACAGCTAAGTAAGATTGGATATTACCAACCATACCAATCAAAGTATTACCAAAATTTTTTATAAGAGGAGCAAGCACTTTTATTTCGGGGCTATCACCACTTTTGCTAATTATCATTACCACATCGCCTTGTTGTATCATACCAAGGTCGCCATGTATAGCATCTGCAGCATGCATAAAGAGTGCTGGCGTTCCTGTACTATTCATGGTGGCCACTATTTTTTGGGCTACAATGGCACTTTTACCTATTCCACTCACTACAAGCCTTCCGTTGCTTTCGGCTATTATTTGCACAGCTTTTACAATATTATCATCCACAAAATGAGTAAGATGCTCTATAGATGCAGCTTGTAACTGAATAGTGCGTTTTGCACTTTCTATAATAAGTTGGTGTTTTGTTTGGCTCACTAGTTGCAAATTTATTTTAAATAGACCATATTGCGGCAATCAATTTTAAAGAAAAATTTATAACATTCATAGCATTACCAGTTTTTTTTAGTATCTTAAACAATTAAAACAAGTCGGTTTGTTAAGATATTTTTTTAACTCTTTATTTGTTATTGAACATAGAGGCTATTAAGTAACTTCGCAACCCTTAAAAAACTGAGCATTTTTTTGTAAATGAAATTATCAAAAGTGCTTTTTCGACATTTAATATTATGGCTACAGTAAAAACAAAAACCGCTGCAAAAACAAAAACGACTGCACCGGCCAACACCCAAGATTTAAAAAAACACTTATTAGAAAATTTTGGTTTTGATACCTTCAAATATCCGCAAGAAGAAATTATAAATAGCCTGCTCGAAGGTAAAGATACATTTGTAATAATGCCAACTGGTGGCGGTAAAAGTTTGTGTTATCAATTACCAGCAATGATGAGTAAAGGCGTTGCCATTGTTGTTTCTCCACTTATTGCACTCATGAAAAACCAAGTAGATTTGATGCGAGGTTTTAGTAGTAAAGACCATGTGGCACATTTTTTAAATAGCACTCTAAACAAAGGGCAAATAAAAATTGTAAAAGATGATCTTACAAGTGGGCGTACAAAAATGTTGTACGTAGCACCAGAAACAATGACCAAAGAAGAAAACGTAGATTTTTTTAAAACCTTAGATATTTCATTTTTTGCTGTAGATGAAGCGCATTGTATTTCTGAATGGGGCCATGATTTTAGACCTGAGTATCGTCGTTTAAAAGAAATGACAGAATTTATAAATCCTAACGTTCCCATTATTGCACTTACTGCTACGGCTACGCCAAAAGTACAAAGCGATATTGTAAAAAATCTTGGCTTACGAAATCCTAATATTTTTATTTCGTCATTTAATAGAGCCAATCTTTATTACGAAGTACAACCAAAAATTAATTTGGAGCAAGCCAATAAAAGTATTGTACGATTTATACAAACATATAAAAATAAAAGTGGTATTATTTATACCCTTAATAGAAAAACAACCGAAGATTTGGCAGCCATGCTTAATGCAAATGGTATATCGGCTGTGGCTTATCATGCAGGGCTAGATGCCAAGTTGCGTGCACAAAGGCAGGATCTTTTTTTGAATGATGATGTATCTGTAATCGTTGCTACAATAGCGTTTGGAATGGGAATAGATAAACCAGATGTGCGTTTTGTAATTCATTACAACATACCAAAATCTATAGAAAATTATTATCAAGAAACTGGCAGAGCTGGGCGTGATGGCATGGAAGGCAAATGTGTATTGTATTATTCTCATAAAGATGTAAGTAAGTTAGAGCATTTAATGAGAGATAAAAGTTTGAGCGAAAGAGAAGTGGGCGCACAACTTATAAACGAAACGGTATCGTATGCAGAAAGTAGCATTTGCAGACGAAAAACCTTGTTGTATTACTTTGGCGAAAGTTATGATGATGCTGCAAGTTGTGGGCATTGCGACAATTGTATGCAACCTAAAGAAAAAGTAGAAGCAAAAGAAGAAACAGTAAATGTTTTAAAAACAGTAGCAGAGCTTGGGGAACAATTTGCTATAGAATATGTAATACTTGTAATAACTGGTAAAGCAACGCCTGCTGTAAAAATGTATAGGCATGAGGAGTTAAATGCTTTTGCTTGCGGCAATGATAAAGAACCTCATTTTTGGAGTAGCCTTATTAGACAAATGTTGTTGGCAGGATTGTTAGAAAAAGATATTGTAGAGTATGGTGTTTTAAAATTAACTAAAGCTGGCAAAGCATTTATTAAAAAACCTACCACATTTAAAATTGCACTTAACAATTTGTTTGAAGATGCTAATGCTGATGATGAAGCTAGTGGCCCAGAGGCTGAAGTAGAAAGTATAACAGATCAAAAATTATTGGCATTATTAAAAGACCTTCGTAAAAAAGTTTCCAAAGAAAAAAACCTTCCTCCATTTGTTATTTTCTTAGAAAGTTCGTTGGAGGATATGGCTACCATGTTTCCAACTACGATGGAAGAGTTAGAAAAAATAAGTGGTGTAAGCAAAGGGAAATCGCTTAGGTATGGCAAACCATTTTTAGATACCATTATAAAGTTTGTAGAAGAAAACGATGTAGTACGTCCGGATGATTTTGTAATGAAAAGTGTGGCTAATAAAAACAACAATAAAATTTTTATCATACAAAATGTAGATAAAAAAATGACCCTTGAAACCATTGCAAAAAACAAAAGTTTAAAAATAGAAGAGCTTTTAGAAGAAATGGAAACCATTGTAGCAAGTGGTACTAAACTAAACCTTGGCTATGCTATAGATGAAATGGTAGATGAATATGAACAAGAAGAAATAATGGATTATTTTAAAGGTTGCGAAACATCTGATCTTACTGTAGCCCAAGCAGAGCTTGCCGATAGCGATTTTAGTTGGGAGCAATTAAAAATAATGCGAATAAGGTTTTTGAGTGAGTATGGTAATTAAAAAATATATTCAGACATAAAAAGGCTACTAACTTTTGAAAAGTTGGTAGCTTTTTTTATAAACATACCAAAATACTGTGTGAATGATAAAACGTATTTTTGCAAAAAAAATAATTTTAATGAAGAAACTATTATTAAGCATTTCCATAGTAGCAAGTTTAGTGGCTTGCAACCAACATGAAGACAAAGGAATTTTTACCGTACATGGCGATGTAAAAAATGCAGAAAATCAAAAAATATATGTAGAGCAATTATTTTTTAGTGAAAAAAATCCTGAAGTATTGGATACCACCGAAATAAAAGATGGCAAGTTTACTATTAGCACCAAAGCCAATGAAGAAGGGCTTTACAGGCTTCGGTTTGAAAAACAAGAAACAGGTTTTGTTTTTATAAACGATAAAAGCAATATCAATTTTACGGCAGATTTAAAAGATGCGAGCTTACAAGGATTAAATTTTTCTACACCTGCTAATAAAACGTTTAAAGAATTTATAGCCACTGTAAATTTTAAAAATAATAGTTTGAGCGAACTAAGTAAATCTACAGACAGTTTACAAAAGAATAGCAAAAACGATAGTTTGATAAAAGTAAGTATAGCAGCATTAAGTGCAGCAGAAACTAGTTACAAAAAATTCATTCTAAAATGTATCGATACTATTTCAAACCCTGTGGTAGCATCTTTTGCAATGGGGCTTACAAGAGGAATAAATCCTGAAGAAGTAAAAGCCATTTTACCAAACCTTACTAAAAGATTTCCAGCACAACAAAGTGTGCAAGATGTAATAGCTTCTTACACAAAAATGGTTACACAACCCACTACAGCACCACCTGCTGCGTCAGCTCCAAAAGCAACTGGTACAATTGCTATTGGCAACATGGCACCCGATTTTACAATGGCAGATACCGAAGGCAAGCCTGTTGCATTAAGTTCATTTAAAGGAAAATATTTGTTGGTAGATTTTTGGGCAAGCTGGTGCGGCCCATGCCGTGGCGAAAACCCAAATGTGGTAGCCAATTATAATAAATACAAAAACAAAAATTTTACGGTATTGGGTGTGTCGTTAGATGAAGATAAAGTAAAATGGTTGGCTGCTATAAAAACCGATAACCTTACTTGGACACATGTAAGTGACCTAAAAGGGTGGAGCAATGCAGCCGCAAAAACTTATGGTGTAGAATCTATTCCATTTAATGTATTGCTAGACCCAACAGGAAAAATTATTGCAATGGATTTGAGGGATGAAGATTTGGGGAAGAAGTTGGGGGAGGTGGTGAGGTAGGATTTCTGAAATATATTTAAAATTAAAAACCCTGTGAGATGATTCACAGGGTTTTTAATATCACTTAAAAATATTAAGGAGTATCCCAAAAAATTCTCGCTTGCATATCTGCCTTTTGGCCAGGGCAATTAGGATTCAAATCTATTTCGCTCTGAGGGTAAAATAAAGAACGAGGTACAGCAGGATAAAGTGCATTTACTGGTGGCGCAATTGCTGGATATCCTGTACGACGCCAATCTGTCCATGGCTCTAACACTACACCATAATTAGCAATAAATTTTTCTTCAATTATTTGTTGTAGTTTTTGTGCATTCGTACCTGCTAAAGTAGCATTTGGGGTTAACAAATATGCAGTAATATCAGTTGCTGCTACACCTGCATCTTGCATGCTAGCAGTAATACCATTTACATACCATGTTTGCGCAACACCTGGAGCACCCATTAAAGCAGCTTCAGAACGTATAAAACAATACTCTGCATAAGTTAGCATTTTAATTGGAGCTGCACCTGTATATGTTAATCCACCTGTAACGCCGCCAGCACCATTTACTATTGCTGTTCCACTTACCGCTCCTCTCAAATATGTATGAAGACGACTATAGTTTACACTTGACACATCTCCACCTTTTGCGCCTTTGTAAAGAGCAGGAGAAGATGTATAAGGAAATGCTGTAAAATAAAATGCACGACGTGGATCTATTCTAGTATTCATTAAAGAAACCAACTTATCATTTGCAAAAAGATAATTTGCTCTGTTTATTTCAAATGCATCAATTGGGTTTCTATTATTAGCTACATTAAAGAAACTCATTTGAAAATTGTCGGCATTAGAACCCATAAAAGTATTACTCGTATTATTTACTAACGCAGTTATTTGAGCTACACAAAAAGCAGGATCCTTTTTACTGTAATGAATATACATTCTTAGTTTTAATGTATTAGCCAACTTAATCCAATTTGGTCTTGCTGTCGCAAAAGAAGCCGCAGGATAAATAGTAGAAGTGCTTCCTGGCGATAATACAGAAGATGTTGTGGTAACTTCTGCAATACCTTCATCTAATAATTTTATTATTCCTGTATAAACTGCATCAGCATTGTCGTATCTAGGACTTGTATTCAAATCATTTTGCAAAGCATCGCTAAAAGGAATATTACCCCAAGTGTCAACCATTGTTTGGTAAGTGTAGGCCTTTAATATTTTAGCTACTCCAGAGTAATTTGGGCTTGTAGCACCTGCAGTTTTAATTACATATTCCAAATCGCTGAGCGTAGTAGCATACATACTACTCCATAAATTATTTTCATCGCTCCCTGCAATATTGTAACGTTCATAATCTTGAGTTTGGGTAGTAGCACCTGTAGTTTGCCCACTCAATTGTTGCGAAATAAGTGCTGCATATCTATACAAATCACTACCGCCAGTAAAACCAACATTTACTTGTGCAGATGTTAGTACATTGGCAATGGGGCCAAACTTTATTCTATCAGGATCAGTATTAATATCTAAGAAACTTTTCTTACACGAAATACTAAGCACAACAAAACTTAATAATATAGTTGTTATTTTAATTACTTTATTCATTTTAAATACTTTTAAATTTTATTAAAAAGAAACTTTTAGTGACATCCCCATTGAACGAGTTTGTGGTAATGCATTAAATTCTAATCCTTGAGCATTTCCTATTCCCAAAGCATTTTGCTCAGGATCTAAATGAGGATAGCCAGGTGCATTTAAGAAAAGGTTTCTACCATAAACACTAAATGCTGCTGAACCAAAAGGCGTTTTCCCCAAAATAGATTTTGGCAATGTATATGATAAAGCCACTTCACGTAACCTCACCCAAGATGTGTTATAAATAAAACCTTCTGCTGCGGCATATTTACCTGTATTACCATAATACTCTTGTGCAGATAAATACACAGTATTAGGCAATCCATTACTAGCAAACACCCCAGGGAAAATATATGGTTTTTGTACTACACCTGCTGCATCGTATCGAGGATATTCAGCCGTTTCAGCAGCTACTCCATTTCTTTGCAAATCAGCAATATTTCTACTATACTGATCTCCACCTTCTTTAATATCAATTAAGAAACTTAACTCAAATCCTTTAAATTCGAATGAGTTGGTAAGTCCAATCAAATACTTTGGATTTGGATTTCCAATATTTTCTACCCCAGATGTAATTAACGGAAACCCAGTATTGTTAAGCAGAATATCTCCATTGACATTTCGTTGATATTTGTTACCATATATCTGACCATACTCCTCACCTTTTACCAATCTAATATTTGGCGTCGTAAATCCACCTAAGAAAATATTTGCAACACCAACGTCTAAATCATCTACAATAGATAAGAATTGTGTATAGTTAAAATTCACTTTCCACTTAAAATCTTTTGCTTGTAGCGGGGTTGCATTCACACTAAGCTCTATACCTCTATTATATAATTTACCTGCATTCTTTACGATATTTGTAATGCCCGAAGCATTTGAAACTGGCACAGAAAAAATTAAATCTTTAGAATTTTGGTTATAAAAAGTAGCTTCTACATTTAATCTGTTCTTGAACAACCCAACTTCAAAAGCAATTTCTTTATTGGTAGTAAACTCTGGTCCTAAGTTACTATTTCCAGCAGCATTGCCTAGAGTGAATCCTTGTATTCCATTAAAAGGGAAAGCAATTCTTGGTCCAAAACCATCCGCAGAAGCCGCACCAGCAAAATAAGAATCTGTGCTGTAAACGAAATCTGTTCCAGCTTTACCAACTGTTGCAATATTACCCCTTACTTTTATATTAGAAATTATTTTATTTCTTAATTTAGGAATTAATTCTGTAAAATTTATAGAACCCGAAATAGCATTATACAAGTAATTATTTTTTTCACGTTTAAACGTTGAAGACCAGTCATTTCTTAAAGTTGCATTTATAGATGCTATACTTTTATATCCTAAAGTAAAATCACCATACAAACCTATCAAACGGTCTTTTGTAGAACCTGTGGCAGGGTTATAGGTTGCAGTGTTGCTAAGTTGTTCAAAATCTCTAACCACTACACCCGTTCCTACAATAGTTGTACCATTAGATGCTCTCTGATTAAATTCATTACCCACAATTGCAGTAAAGGCAAATTTTCTATCTAAGAATTTTTTATTAACTGTAAAAAAAGCGTTTGAATTTAAATTAAGGAAATTATTTCTACGTTCTAAAACAGCACCTACACCACCTGCCGCAGCATTTGCACCACCTTTTGCGCCAATTTGGTCATATGCATGGTTAAAAGTAGAATATTGATCAGCTCCAATTTTATAATCAAAACTTATCCAAGGAGCAATCTTTAAATTGAGAGCAATATTTCCAAAAAAACGATTAATTTCATCGTTAAAACGATTGTTCTTTATTGACCAATAAGGATTATCTTCTGCATTGGTATTATAAAAAACTTGATTTCCAGTTAGGTCTTCAAACGCAGTGCCGGTAAGGTTATAGCTTCTTGGTGTAAACCATGCTCTAAACAATGGATTGCTCAATTGATTTCCTTGTTGAGTTCTAATAGAAGAGTTGTTTACATAATTTGCAGAAATAGTTGTTGTAAGAGAATTCGTAATTTTTGAAGAAGTATTTATAGAGAAATTATGTCTAATTAATTTATTGTTATCTATTACACCAGTATTAGCGAGATAATTGTAACTAAATCTAAAATTGTGTTTTTCGCTACCATTACTAAAGCCAATACCAGCTTGTATGTTTTCGCCACCTCTAAAAATATCGGTTACATTATTAGGGTATGCTTTTAAAACTTCTGGTTGGCCAAAAGCATTGGTAACAGTTTGCCCCGTAATTCTTGGTCCCCATGAGTTTTGGTTTGTAGCACTATAAACACCGCTCAATCCTTGAGAGTATTCATTTTGAAAATCAGGTGTTCTATTGACATTTTCTAACCCATAAGACAAGTTAAACGTAACATTGTTTTTTTGATTAAATTTTCCTTTCTTGGTTGTAATTAAAATTACACCATTAGATGCCCTTGAGCCATACAATGCCGCAGCAGAAGGACCTTTCAATACAGACATAGTTTCTATATCATCTTGACTGATATCTATTCCACGATTTGAAACAGATGGCCCCGCTTGCAGTGGAGAAGCTCCACCACTATTATCAAAAGGGATTCCATCTATTACAAATAATGGTTGATTAGAACCCGTAAAAGTTGTAAAACCTCTAATTATTATACTACTACCTGTGAAAGATCCGCCGCTACCAGAAATTCTTACACCCGGCACTTTACCTGCAAGCGCATTTGTAATATTGGTTGTGTGTGCTTGGGTAAGCTCCTCAGTATTTAACTGCGTTACGCCATATCCAAGGGTTTTTTTATCTTTTTTAATACCAAAAGCTGTTACTACAACTTCGTCTAGGTTTTTGTCCGAATTACGCATCTTAATATTTACTTGGGATGCACTTGAACCTACCGCTTTTACAATTGATTGATAATTTACAGAAGTAAAAACAATACTTTTTGCAGATGATGGCAATACAATTTGATAATTTCCTTCGTTATCAGTTTTTGTTGCATTTTTTCCATTTGATAACGTAACCGAAACCCCTTCAATCGGCGCTCCCTTTTCATCCGTTACTTTACCATTAATGGTACGATCTTGTGCTGCTGCGCCTAGTACAAAAACTAGGAATGCGAGCAAGCTTAAAATTACTTTTCTCATTGTTTAATTTTAGTTAAGTGACGCAAATATATAGTACATGGCGTTATTATGTTAACGTATTGACAAATTTTTTTCAACAAGTGCTGCGTTTAGCTAAGAATATGGCGCTATTCCTTTGAAAATAACAATAATAAAATCGGCAATAAAACCAAATTGGTTGCTGTAGCTGTAAGTAATGTAACAGATGTGAGCCAGCCCAATGCAAACGTGCCACCAAAGCTACTGGCGCAAAAAATAATGAACCCCGCTGTGAGTACCAACGAAGTATAAATAATACTCAACCCAGTTTGGTAAATTGTTTGCTTTACGGATGTGGCTATATCGTTATTGTTTTCGGGAAGTATTTGCTTGTAATTTACCAAAAAACGTATGGTAATATCTATAGCAATGCCCAATGCTACGCTAAAAATAAGTACGGTAGAGGGTTTGAGTGGTATGCCTGCCCAGCCCATAATACCTGCCGTTATTATCAACGGAATTAAATTGGGAATAAGCGAGCACAACAATATCCTAAACGATTTAAACAGAAAAAGCATACAAATGGCAATTAATAGAAATGCCCAAAAAATACTTTCTTTTAACCCATTTATGATGTATTTACTGCCTTCTAAAAAAGTAATGCTAGTGCCTGTGAGGGTTACTTTATAGCTACTATCAAATAATTCGTTGCTGCGTTTTTCTATTTTATTGAGCAATATGGGTAAAGCTTGTGTGCCCACATCTGCCATGTTCACGCTTATGCGTGTGCTTTGCGAAGCGCTATCCATAAACGAGCGCATGGTTTTGGTAAAATTATTTTGTGTACCAGCACTGTCTTTTGTTGGCCGCAAATATTCTCCTACAAATGCGCCATCATACATATTGGGTAATGCATAATTTAGGCTATCGCCTTCATAAAAACCTTGCTTGGCAAATTTTAATCCTTCTGCTATGCTTAAAGGGTTGTTCATTTCTTTTTGCGCAGCAATAAATTGAGCAAGCGAATCTACTTTCTCAAAAATTTGCAATGCTTTCATTCCACTTAAGCCTCTGCGTTTTTTTGTATCCACCATTATTTCTAATGGCATAATGCCTTTAAAGTTTTGTTCAAAATATTTTAGGTCGGTATATATTTTATCTTTTTTTGGCAAATCATCTACAATGTATGCAACGGTTTTTAAACGCATAATACCTACTATAGAAATTAATAAAACAATTGCCGTAGTTAGCAGCACTTTTTTTTGATAAACAAACACCCATTTTTCTATGCTGTTTAAAACATTTGCAATGGTATTATTGTACAAATATTTTAATTGGTTTTTGCCAGGTGTGGCAAGCAAACTTAATGCAGATGGCAGCAACATAAATGATATAAAAAATATCATCATAATACTAATACCGGCTACTACACCAAACTCTTTTAGCACCGCACTTTTTGTAAATGCAAATACCGCAAACCCAATAGCAGCAGTAATATTACAGAATAAGGTTACTACACCCATTTTGCTTACCATGGCTATGAGCGCATTGTTTTTTCTTTCGGTTACTGATGTATTTGTGTCGTCTTTTACAAACGAAGTGTGGTATTTATTTATAAAATATATACAATTAGGAATACCAATTACTACCACTAAAGATGGTATTAATGCAGTAAGCAAAGTAATTTCGTAACCGCATAAATAAATGGTAGCAACTGTCCAAATAACGCCTATTAAAACTACTGCAAGAGAAAGCAAAGTTGTACTAACAGAACGAAAGAAAATAAGCAGAATTAATACACTTAATCCAAGCGATGCAAACAAAAATAATTTCATTTCTTTTTGTATTCTATCGGCTACCATGGTGCGAATAAGTGGCAAACCGCTGGCATGTGTTTCTATTTTTGTGTTGGTTTCAAAAGTAGCGAGTGCAATATTTATTAGCTGAATAACTTGTGTGCGTTCTTTTGTAGCCAATACATTTTTGTTTATGCGTACCGCCATTAAAAAACAATTGGTTTCGGTATTGTACAACCTATTTTTATAAAAAGGTAAGGTGGAAAATGCAGCTTTAGCATTGTCTAATTCCTCTTGTGTATTTATTACTTCTGGAAAATTTTTTACGGTGTTTAATTTTTCTGTTTCTATATTTTTTACCAAGTTAAACGAGCTTGGCACGCTGAGTACATCTTCTACAGCGGCAATAGTTTTTAAACTTTTGTATAATTGTTGGTAAGCTTTAAAATTGGCTAGTGTAAACAATTCTTTGGTTGTAATGCCCACTACGAGCATGTTCCCATCATCACCAAATTTTTGTTTGAAGCTTTGGTAATCTTGATACTTGGCATTATCGGTTGGTATGGCTTTTGAAAATTCGTAGCTCAGTTTTACCTTGCTGGCGTAATACCCCATTACAATTGTGGTAACCAATAAAAAAACTAAACAGATAAATCGGTTTTTTATTACAAACTTTGCCAGTTGTTGCCACATAATTTCGTCTTGTTATCTTTCGTGAAATTTTTTGCAAAGAAACTACAAAAGATTTTAATGTGATAAAATAAAGAGATTTCCCTCAAAGGGCACAAGGAAACACTAAGATAACTTTGTTTTATTTTGTGAACTTTGTGTGGGTACATTTAAAAATGTCGCAGTTTGTAAATACCATGTTCAAAACCAGAGCCATCATATTGCGCAGCATAAAATACGGGGAAACAAGCCTTGTGGTAACGGCATTTACCGAGCTTTTTGGTGTGCAAACCTATATGGTAAATGGTGTGCGCACATCTAAAAAAACTGGATTAAAAGCTAGTTTATACCAACCCGCATCTGTGGTGGATATGGAAGTGTATCACAACGACAAAAATACCATGCACCGCATACGAGAGTGTAACCGTGCGCATGTATTTACACATATACTTACAGGTGTAGTAAAAAATAGTATTGCCGTTTTTATGATGGAGCTGTGTTATAAATTATTAAAACAACCAGAGCAAAACAGCGACTTGTTTTATTTTTGCGAAGATGTGTTGTTGCAACTAGATGAAGCGCCTGCAAAAGTTGCTGCCAATTTTCCCTTGTACTTTTCTGTGCAACTTAGTCATTTTTTTGGTTTTAAAATAGATGATAATTATGCAGCAGAAACGCCGTATTTAGATTTACAAGAAGGTAATTTTGTAGCTGAAAAACCGCATCATACTTATTTTTTGGAAGGAGATAATGCTCAACTAACAGCAGAGTTATTAAAGATTATGGTGCCTTCGGAGTTAAGTCAATTAAAACTAAACCATCTTAAGCGAAGAGAATTATTACAAAAATACATGGAGTATTATGCGTTGCATATTCATGATTTTGGGGTAATGAAGACGCTGGTGGTGATGCAGGAGGTGTTGGGGTAGGAAGCCCCACCTATCCTCCCCGAAGGGGAGAGAAACTAATAAGATTCAAATATAGATTGATAAAATCAAAAAGCTATTCTTACAAATTGATTTATTTCTTTAAAAGATTTTTTACCTTTTTGCATGGCTTCTTCAATATCATAATCATCTTGCAAACCAATCCAAAATTTTGCGGAATTATTAAAATAAAAAGATAGACGCAGTGCTGTATCTGCAGAAATTCTTCTTTTACCTTTTACAATTTCTGAAATTCTTGTTTGCGGTATTTTTAAATCTTTAGCAAGTTTATATGCAGAAATTTCCATCTCATCTAAAAATTCTTCTTTTAAGATTTCTCCTGGGTGAATATTTTTTAATTTTTTCATTTTAGTATCAAATATCATCTGGTTTAAATCCGATTCTTTTCCTCGGTTCTTGAGGTGTGTTTATTAGTTTTTTTAGCACACTAAAAATCGTTTTTATATCCTCATCGTGGGCCGTGAGTTTCTTTTCTATTTTCTGCATTTGCAATAAAATATCTTTATTGGTGGCAATCATTTCTTTCACTTTTGCAAAAATTTCTATGATACTAATACTCATATCCAGCGCTTGTTTACTTTTTAAAACGCCTGATAACATTAATACTCCATGCTCTGTAAAAGCATACGGCAAAAAACCTCCTAATTGTTGTTTTGATGGTATCGCATTTTGCGATACCAAAGATTCTACTTCTTTAGCAGAAAACTGAAACATAAATTTTAATGGAAATTTTTCAATGTTTCTTTTTAGTTGCTCTTTTAATTGTATCGCTTGTATGCTAAATAATTTTACAATACTTCCCGTTGCATAAAAATGTACATAAATTTTAATAACGAAGTAAATGTACCCTGCGAAATATAAACAATATTTAGCCTCTAAAATATTCTTATTAAATAAAATCTTTCTCGAAAACCTATAAGGTTTATTTGGCTTCTTTTAAATTAATAGCCCCTACAAAAACCTTATAGGTTTACAAGCGCTACAATACTTTAAAGGATTAAAAACTCAACTCCCTGCAATAGTATTAAAGATTTTGCTCTGCAAATACCATTGGCAAATAGCGAGTACCTTCCCAACTTGAGGATCCAAATTGGCACCTCAAGTTTTCAAAATGTAATTAAAAAAGCCTTTTGGAGTTTTCATTATTAATCAAAACTACCCCACTCCTTTTCCCCTTCTCAAAACTGCCCAAACAATCCTCTAAATCCAATGCCCTTGCACCATTCATCGTTGCCCATTGCAATATTTTTTCTAACGAAATATCTGGGAAATTTTTTTGTATCGTTTTTATTTCTTCAAAAATATTGAGTTGTGTATTGCTGGCATAGCTATCTGTACCGAGTACAATATTGCAATTATTTTTCATGAGCATTTCTACTGATGGCAAAGTATTCTCTATATACAAATTTGCATTTGGGCAAAGGCAAAAATACATTTCTTGTGTGGCAGAAAATTGTTTTGCAAATGCAATGTCGTCTTCATTTGTAAAACTATTGTGTACCGAAATTATTTTTTTTGCACGGTGCAATTGTGGTAGCCATGATTGCAAACTACTTTTATTTGTTGGGGTAAATGATGAAATATCTATTCCTAAATTTTCGTATAGTCGCAAAAAATCGCCTGTTTTATTTTGTAGAAATTCATTTTCAAATGCAGTTTCTTGATTATGAATACTTAAGATTTTACTAAAGGAATTTTTATTTATTAATTGAAATAATTTTGAAGAAACAGAATATGGGGCATGGGGAACGAGAGAATTGTTGAATGTGACACCTACCTGCCGGTAGGCAAGGTTGTTAAATTGTTGTTGAACATTTTTTATTTCTTCAAATCTTTTATTTGCAAAGTCTTCATTAAATCCACTTACTTCTATAAAATTATGCCAATGTAATTTGCTGTCTTTTTTAAGAAAAATAGAATCTGTGGTATTGCAAATATCGCCCACGGCAACTGTGCCACTGTTGTACAATTCTTCTTCGGCTAGGCGCATGGCTTCTTGCTTTATTTCATCATTGGCGGTTCGTAGTTTTAATATATCGATAATAAAATTGACTAAGCCAGTATGCTGCGGAATTTTGTTTTTTAGGTGGCTCAACTCTATATGGCAATGCGCATTTACAAAACCTGGGCATATTATTCCGTCAAATATTTGTACATCTTCGCCTGCATCTTTTTCATCAATTATGGCTTCTATTGTGCCATCGGCTTGGGTTACGAGCACTTTGTATTTGCCTACAAATTGGTATCCATCAAAAATATTATTGCCTTTTATTTTTCTGTATTGCATAGTAATTTGATAAAACGTAATTTTGCGCCGCTTCCAAGTTGCACAATTAAAGATGAACAAAGGTATGCCGTACAAGTGAGTGACACAACGATGATGGCCATAGCTGTGTTTTAGCTTGGACAAAAAACGAAGTTTTTTTCCAAAAAAATTATTAAAAACAAAAGAAACTTGAAATTATTAAGCGCAAATCTTAATACACAATACTAAGTACTAAATACTATGTTAGATAAATTAGATGCCATAAAAGCAAAGTTCGACGACTTAAGTGTGGCGCTCACCAACCCAGAAATTGTGAGCGACAATAAGCGTTTTAGTGCTTTGAGCAAAGAATACCGTAGCCTGGAAAAAGTAGTGCTTGCACGCAATGCGTACTTAAAAACGATGGATGATATTGAGTTTAATAAAGAAGTGCTCAATAGTGACGATGCGGAAATGCGAGAAATGGCCAAGCAAGAACTGCCCGAATTGGAAGCACAAAAAGATGCACAAGAAAAAGCATTGCGCAACATGCTCATACCCAAAGATCCGTTTGATGAAAAGAATGCCATTTTGGAAATACGTGCTGGTACTGGTGGTGATGAAGCATCGCTTTTTAGTGGCGATTTATTGCGAATGTATTTAAAATATTTTGAGAAAAAAGGATGGAAGGCTACATTGCTTAGCGAAAGTGAGGGAACGGTGGGTGGCTACAAAGAAGTGCAAGTAGAAGTAACTGGCGATGATGTGTATGGTCTCCTAAAATTTGAAAGTGGTGTGCATCGAGTACAGCGTGTGCCAGATACTGAAGCTAGCGGTCGTGTGCATACGAGTGCAGTTACGGTGGCAGTGATGCCCGAGGCCGAAGAAGTGGATGTGGAAGTAAAAGAAAGCGATGTAAAAATGGAAACAGCTCGTAGTGGTGGTGCCGGTGGGCAAAACGTAAATAAGGTAGAAACAAAGGTTTTTCTTACCCATAAGCCAACTGGTATTGTGGTAATGTGCCAAACAGACCGCTCGCAGCTGGGCAATAGACTAAAAGCTATGGAAATGCTTCGTACAAGGTTATATGAAGCAGAAGTAAAAAAAGTGGAAGAGGCTACTGCGCACTTACGTAAGAGTTTGGTAAGCACCGGCGATAGAAGTGCCAAAATAAGAACCTACAATTTTCCGCAAGGGCGTGTGACAGATCATAGGATTGGCATGACAGTTTATAATTTAGATTCGGTTTTGAATGGGGAAGTTGGGGAATTTATTGAGGCACTGCAATTTGCGGAGAATGCCGAGAAATTGACTACTCAGAGCTCATAAAACACAACAGGAATTTATAAAATTTAAATTTTCTAAATAGGAAAAAAGGGGGGAATATATAAAATCATTAAAACTTTGTAAACAGATACTTAGCCGCATTTTGCGGCTTTTTTGTGCTTAATAATATGTCATTGGCAAAGATTTAACACACATATTTCTTTTTTGGCATCGGATTTGCAAATATATATTTAACAACAACGAAATAATTAAAGATTCTCATAAGCAGTTAGTTTTGGTAAACAGCCCCCGTTTCTACGGGGGCTTCTCTTTTTATATATATTTTATTAGCAACTCGATTATTATTTTTACTATAACTCCTTACATTATTTACATTTGCTGATTGATAAAATTTTTTCTTTTGGGCTGTTGGCCTCAGAAAATAATTCTACAGTGATTCGGGCTATTCGCTACAATCTTTTTGTTCGTTCCTCACAAAAAGGATTTCCGCTTCTATCCCGCAGCTCTTCGACTGTAAATATTTTATCAACTTTTATCTAAGCATATTAAATTTACGGTTCAAAAAAATTATTCATTATCAATTATTAAATTATCCATTACATATGTTATTCGATTTATCTAAACCACTTGCCATAGGCAGCGACCACGCAGGCTTTGAATACAAAGCAAAACTTATTAATTATTTGAGAGATGAAAAAGGCGTAGCACTAAGAGATTTTGGAACTTACAGTGCTGATTCTGTTGATTATCCTGATTTTGCACATCCTGTAGCCAATGCTGTGGAAAGTAAAGCTTATAGCTGTGGCATATTGTTATGTGGCAGTGCAAATGGTGTAGCTATATCTGCAAATAAGCATGAGCATATACGAGCAGCTATTTGTTGGGAAAATGAAATTGCTTCGCTTGCACGTATGCACAATGATGCCAATGTAATTTGCATTCCTGCACGATTCGTAACTTTAGACGTAGCAAAGCAAATGATAGATACATTTATTGCCACAGCATTTGAAGGTGGGCGGCATGCGCTAAGGGTAGATAAAATTGCCATCAAACAAAATAATGATGGAGATGATGATGCAAAATAAAATAGTATAGTGCAATTATTATTTGTTGAGCAATTCAAAAAAAAGTTGTGTTCCTTTTACACCATTTTCGTACAATAATCTTTTATTTTTTACGCTAGTCTTTTTTATTCTTGCCTGTACACCACCATCGCTAATAAAAATGGTTCTGCCTTTTTCGTTTTCTAAATTAGGGTATTTTCTTTCCATGGTTTCCATCATTAAATTTCCGAATGCGCCCATGTAGTCGTTCATATTTTTGGGGTTAAATGCTGGTATTGCAATGTTATTGTTGAGAAAAGAATCTATCTGAGCTTGACGCTCTAACTTAATACCAAGTGTTTCATTGTTAAAAACCAAATCGTCGCACAAAAGTGTTTCTCCGCCTGCTTTACAGCTATCAAACATACTTATGGGATAATTACATAACATACCGCCGTCCACATAATAATTTATATAAGAACTAGTATCGCCTTTTTCAATTTTTTGTAACGAATTGTCGAGTGCTATAGGCGTAAAATAAATTGGAATTCCCCCACTTATACGCACAGCAGTAGCTAAAGAAAAATTGGGTGTGCTTTTAAAAGAAAAAACTTCGAGGCGTTGTTTGCTAATATTTGTACCTGTACAATACAAATCTTTATATAAATTATTTTTTAATTTTAGTTGATGTAAATCTTCGAAAGTTAAATTTGCATTTCCTGTTTTTTGTAACAACATTTTTTGCAACCATTCCTCAAACCGATCGCCTTTATACACACCAAATTTTCTTTTAATTCGTTTATATTTTCCCAACAATCCGCCTTTGCCATCTTTAAATTTTTGAAATTTCAACGACATCAATATACTATCAATTTCAGTGGCATTATAACCAATAGAAACCATTAATCCTGCAATAGCACCAGCAGAAGAGCCAGCTATGTTTTCAATGTTTTGTAAAACACCCTTTTCTTCTAATACTTTAAATGCGCCAGCATATGCTATACCTTTCATTCCGCCACCTTCAAGCGCAAGGTTTTTGTAATGCGTAATTGGCTGGCAAAAACTTGCAATAGGAAATAATAGCAGTAGAAGTATTTTCATATTGGCAAAAATACCAATCTAAAATGTAGATAGTGTTTTAGTAACGTTAAATAACATCATTGGCGAGCAATACTTGCCATGCATCAGTTACATTATTATCATTTAAAAGCCTTGCAGCAAGTTTATGCGTTTCAGTTTCCATTTCTAAAGGGTCAAGGTTATAGTATTGTACAATTTGCTTTAGTTCATCATTTTCAAAATTGGGGTTTACAACTGGCATGTCATGTACATTGGCAAGCTGCCCTAAATGATTGCCCGATAAAATTTTACTATTACGAATAGGAGCTGGTAAAGCGTCTATACCAATACCCAATTGTACGTTTGGCTTTGCTACTTTAAAAAGATTTGTAGTATCTACTTTACAATACCAATCACCACCAAGCCTAGCTACATGGTTTATTTTTGTTTGGTCTATTTTTTTATTTTCGTCTAAAATACTTTCGTCTATATGCATACAAAGCACTTCGCAAATAACCAAATTACCTGCGCCACCCTCTGTACCAAGTGGTTTTACTTCTATCACTTTACATTCTAATTTTATTTTGCTTTCCTTTACCATGGGTGGTTTTACCATGGTAGCTTTTTCCTCGGTAAACCCAGCTTTTGTAAATTCATTTTCACCTTTTGCAAACTCACAACTTGCTAGAGATGTTTGTTGTACCATATCATAATCCACAATATTTATTACTACTTCTGGCACTTCCATCACATTTTGCAAAGTATGTTTTGTAGTATTATCTCTTACACGCCTTGCCGGCGAAAATATAACCACTGGTGGGTTAGATGAAAATAAATTGAAAAAACTAAATGGAGAAAGGTTAACTTTTCCCTCAGTGTCTATTGTAGATGCAAAACAAATAGGGCGTGGTGCTACAGCATGTTGAAGATAGTTTTGAATTTCAGAAGCTGAGAGGTTATTAAAGTTTAGTGTAAGCATATATTACTATTTTTTACCGCAGAGAAAATGAGTTGAAGGAGATTTCGCAGAGTATTAAAAATTATTTACGATTCTTTTAAAGCCGTCTTTCAATAAAGGAACATTAAAGTTGATTAAATAACCTAGACTTTTATTGTACAATTTTAGATAGGTTATAACTTGGGCTGTAAAAATTGGAATAATATTTTCGCAAGATTTATTCTCAATAATTATTTCATCTTCAACTAGCAAATCAATTTCGTACGCTTTCCCCAAAAGGATTTCGTTATAAATTAATTCTACTGGAACTTTTTGCTTTAACAAATAATCCCCTCAACTCTAATTCTCTTTTCAGAGCTAGTTGATATGCAGATTCTAGCAAACCTGCACCTAGTTCTCTGTGTACAGTAATCGCTGAGTCAAGGGTAATACCACCAATTTCATTTAGTCTTGCTTTTTCCATTTTTATGTTTTTTATAGTTTAAAAATATTTCTCTGCGAAATCTCCTTCAACTCATTTTCTCTGCGGTGATTACTTACTTCTTCAATCCCAAAATACTCCACTCTGTTTCTTCTGCAACTATATCGTTAGTCAATACTCCCAATTTATCTATCTCCATTTCTACTACATCCCCATTTTGTAGCCATTGCTCTTGGTAGTTTGGGTCATTTAATTTTCCAGTGCCATTTAGTTCTAAAAAGCAACCTGTACCTACGGTTCCGCTACCAATCACATCACCAGCATATAAATCAACGCCATAACTTGCACGTTCTATTATTTCAGCAAAAGTCCAATCCATATCTGCTAGGTTTCCTTGGCTTACTGTTATACCATTTACTTTGCAAGTCATTTTAAGGTTCCAACTTTTACCTGTGTGATTTTCTTTGCATGGCACTACAAATTCTTCCAACTCATCTAGCGTTACCAGCATTGGCCCAATAACGGTAGAAAAATCTTTTCCTTTTGCAGGGCCAAGATTTAAAAGCATTTCTTCCATTTGCAAGCGCCTCGCACTCATATCGTTCATTATCATTAAACCTGCAATATATTCATCGGCATCGACAGCTTTTATATTTTTACCATGCTTACAAATAACGATAGAGGCTTCTAATTCAAAATCTAATTTTTCAAAATGATCGGGCATACAATTTATAGAGCCAGGTCCTTGAATGCTGTTGTGATTGGTAAAATAGAAGATGGGATACTGGTCAAACTCATCTATCATATCTACTTTTCTATTGCGCCTAGCAGCTGCTACGTGCTGCCTAAAAGCATACCCATCTCTACAACTTGTAGGGTGTGGTACTGGCGCCAATATTATTTCTTGGGAAAATTCTCTTTTTCTTTTTCCTTCAAAACCGCCATCCAATATTCGTTGCTCGGCTGCCCTTGCTACTGGATAAACATCATCCCAATACACCAAAAACATAGCCATGCTTATCGGCAAGTCGGGATGCAGCATATCGGTATCAAACAATTTACCATTTACCAATAATGCCAATTGTTCGTGTTGGTCTTTTAAGTAAGTAACTAATTTCACGGGTTATTTATTTTAAATAATTTAAAAAATTTAATTTCAATATTTATTTTATTATAGAAAATCCTAAAATACATTTTTGGAACAAAAATTGCACTTACATTATTATGGATTGAATTTACATAATTACCATTTTACAACAAATGTAGGATTAGAGTTTGCAATCAAAAAAAATGAATTTGTATATTTGTAAAATAATATTGTGAAAAATGGATTTTAAAAAAATACACAATAAAGGTCAAGCGCAGTTATTCAGAAACAGCTACCTTGAATATCTTACTAAAACGCACCCCTTTGTTATCTGGGGTATGTATTTACCTATTCTAATTTTATTTCCTTATTACGCTGCTACTATTTTAGCTTTCGACACTCTAAAAATATCATTTACTTTTTTAGGAGGTATCTTTTTTTGGACACTTACAGAATATACGTTGCATCGGTTTTTATTTCATCATCACCCTGAAACGGAAACTGGTAAAAGGTTTAATTATATATTGCATGGCAATCATCACGAATATCCAAGAGATAGAGAAAGATTGTTTATGCCAGCTGCCCCGAGTTTAATTTTAGCCTCTTTATTTTTTCTTTTCTTTTATTTGATAATGGGCAAAAATGCCTTCTCGTTTTTTCCTGGATTTATGCTTGGTTACCTAATGTATGGCACTATGCATTATGCTATCCATGCTTGGAACCCTCCTTTTAAATGGATGAAAGGTTTATGGAAAAACCATCACCTTCACCATTACAAACATAGCGATAAAGGCTTTGGCGTAAGTAGCACTTTATGGGATCATGTATTTGGCACCATGTACGATTTAAAAAATGAAAAAGATGATAAGAAGAAAGTGAAAGAATTGATGTTTTCGGAAAAGTAAAATTTTCTTCACCACCTTTCCTCCTCTTCAAAATCAGTAGTATTCATTTTATTATCCTCTCTCGATTTTATTTTCTCTAATTGCCGTTGAATAAATAACGCAGCAATAATTTTCCCTGCATCTTCTTTTTTATTTTCAGCAAGCAACTTGTTTAGTTTTACTTCATTAATATCTGCTCGGTACAAAATATAAATGAGTTTATTAAAATCGTTTACAATAAGATAATTTATTCGCTCTGTAAGATATTTTACAATATTGCTTTCGGTTGTTTCCAACTCGAACGCATTATTTACAATATGTACAATTTCATTTTCCATTGTTAAAATTTTTCTAATACACCTAAAGCAAATAATGCAAAATCATATTTAGAAGGGTCGTTTTTATCGAGCTGTTTCATAGTATTGGTAAGCTCTACAGCTGTTTGCCAATCTGTAGCTTTGCGTTCTATTAATTTAAAATATTGAGCTACACGAGACACATGCAGGTCTAAAGGTACAATCAATTGCGATGGAGAAATATTTTTCCAAATTCCAAAGTCAACGCCGTTTTTATCTTTTCGCACCATCCATCGCAAGTACATGCTCAATCTTTTACAAGTGGCTTTTTTGGCAGGGGAAGCAATATGTTTCATTGTACGCTTTGGTACATTTTCTAAAGAGAAAAAATATTGGTAAAAACCATTCAATGCATTTTCAATATTGGTATCATCCTTTTTCATCGATTTTGTAAACGCAGTTTCTAAAGATTCGTTTGTTGAAAAATGATGCTTAAAAAAATCTACAAAATACAATACATCTGTTGGGTTAAAAGTACGATGCTTAAAGTTTAATAATTTCTTTAAATCATTATCGGAATGGTTCAAACAAAAATCATGCGGGGCGTTATCCATCAATAACAACAACTCTTTACTTTTATTGATGATGGTTGTACGATTGCCCCATGCAAATATGGCGGCAAAAAAACCAGCTATTTCTATATCTTGTTTTATAGAAAAAGAATGCGGAATAGATATAGGGTCAGCTTCAATAAAAAAAGGTTGATTATATTCATCAACCTTTTTGTTTAAAAAATCTATAAGTTTTTTATCCATGTAATCTTCTACTTAATCTTCTACTTAATCTTCTACTTTTCCTCCACCGCCTATCGGCGGAGAGATAGAAGGGGCTCTTATCCAATCGCACTTTTCAAATCTTCCACCAAATCTTCTGCATCTTCAATACCAACACTGAGCCTTATCAAACCGTCAGCCAAACCATTTGCAATTCTTTTTTCTCTTGGAATACTAGCATGCGTCATACTTGCAGGGTGATTAATAAGCGATTCTACACCACCCAAACTCTCTGCTAATGCAAATAATTTTGTAGCCGTTAAAACTTTTGTAGCAGCTGCTACACTATCATCTTTTAATGTAAAGCTAATCATACCACCAAAATCCCTCATTTGTTTTTTTGCAATTGCATAGCTTGGATGATCTTCAAAACCGCACCAATAAACTTTTTCTACTTTAGTGTGGTTGCGTAAAAAATGAGCGATTATTCTTCCATTTTCGCAATGTTGTTTCATACGAACTGCCAATGTTTTTATACCACGTAATACTAAAAAACAATCCATTGGCCCTGGTACTGCTCCGCAACTTTTTTGTATAAAATACAATTGCTCACGTAAGCTATCATCGTTCATAATAAGAGCGCCTTGTATTACATCGCTATGCCCACCCAAATATTTTGTAGCAGAATGCATTACAATGTCAGCTCCAAGATCTAATGGGTTTTGTAAATAGGGCGATGCAAATGTATTATCAACACAAAGATAAGCTCCTGCTGCTTTTGAAATATGCGACACTGCTTCAATATCCGTAATATTCATCAAAGGATTGGTAGGTGTTTCTATCCAAATTAATTTAGTTTTTGCAGTAACAGCAGCTTGTATATTTTTTACGTCCGTAGTATCCACATAAATAAATTTGATACCATACTTCTCAAATATTTTAGTAAATAATCTATACGTACCACCATACATATCATTGGCACAAATTACTTCATCGCCAGGGTTTAATAATTTTATAACAGCATCTGTAGCTGCTACACCGCTTCCAAAGGCTAAACCATGTTTTCCATTTTCAATTACTG
>JAYSOC010000412.1:0-9092 GCA_043723285.1 Ferruginibacter sp.
CTAGCATACCAGCGTGCACACGAAACAAATGTTACTGTTAAAGAAAGAATTACTATCAATCAATCATCATCAGAATACGAGGAAAGGAAAGTAGCTCTGAATGCGTTTACACAACTAAAAGGATTGAAGAATAATGATAAAAAATTTATAGAGGAAACATTGCTACATTTTATGCTTTTAGAAAATACAAATTTTTCACTGATTCTTTTTAACCACTTAATGAAATACAGAAAAATATTTTTCTATTACAAAAAAGGAATGCTCAAATACTTTTCACAAAAAAAAGCAGCAAGGAAAATGAGTTACAAAGTTATTGGTTGACTTTTAACAGTCTTAAAATATTTTTTTTTGCTTTAATCCAAAAAAATACAAAAGAGAAATTGTATAATTTATTTTGCCTTTCAGAATTACCCAGATAAAATTTATCACAGCTTGTTTGCACAAATCTTGGTCTTAATTTTTTACCATATACTTTCAAAAAAGAAGGTTTTTTCAGCATCAATTCTTTTAAATTCCCCTTGCTCAAATGCTCTGCCATAAAGGGTATTACATATGCATTATATCCTAAAAAATCTGCCACAATACACAAATCTGTTCCGTAATAATGAAACCCTTCTATATCAGCTGATATGGCTAATTGTTTTTCTGTTTTTACTATCAAAAAATTTTCATCTAAAGAAAATACTCGCTTTGGCAGCCCTTCGGTTTTTCTAATGCCGCTGTTATTAATATGGTAAACGATGTTACTATAGCTAGCCCCGCCAGCATTTCCACACAATGCCCATTTTTTATCTTTTGAATTTAAATCATTTAAGCATTTATATAATGTAGCAATATTATCTTCACAGCGCACATCTTGATGAACAATTATAGTGTATCTAGCTTTCGATTCTTGCAAAAATCTTCTCACAGCATTGTATCCATCAAATATATTACAATCGGTATTATCTGCCATTAAGTACTCACAAGTTGCAGTAAACCCTGCATTTTCAAAACTTGTTTTCATAAGCGCATACTCTTCCATATTTGTAACTATGGTACAAATACAAAAATCTAGATTGTATTCTTTTTCAAATTGTATTTTTGTAAAACTATTTTGCATGTAGGAATAATATTTGTAAAAAATAAACTCATGTAAAAATGCAACTAAAATTTTTTAATTACGCATTTTATAAAAATAAAAAATTGACCAACTTCATCCCACTCTTCCCACTTTCCATAGTCGTCTTCCCTGGCGAAGAGCTAAACCTGCATATTTTTGAACCAAGGTACAAACAATTAATAAACGATTGTTTTAAAGCAAAAAAGCCATTTGGTATTCCTACAGTATTAAATAACCAGATAATGGAATATGGCACATTGGTAGAAATTGTGGAAATAACAAAGCAATACGACAATGGCGAAATGGATATAAAAACAAGGGCTACACTTATTTTTAGAATGTTAGAAAAAATTGAAGAATTACCCGAAAAATTATACCATGGTGCCATTGTAACTTACCCGCCTACAAAATATATTGGCAGCACACTACTTATGAAAAAAGTTATAGAAAGCATTAGGGAATTGCACAAATTATTAAACGTGACAAAAGATTTTAAAAAACAAGACGAAGCATTGCTTAGTTTTGATGTAGCACATCATGCCGGTATGACGCTGGAAGATGAATACCAATTGTTAGAATTTGAACAAGAACTACATCGGCAAGAATATATAAAACGACATTTGGTAAAAGTGCTTGCTGTAATGGCACAAATGGATTCACTAAAAAATAAAATAAAGCTAAATGGGCATTTTAAAAGTTTGGAAGGATTTAGGTTTTAGACACAAGATATGAGATGTAAGACATAAGACAAGAAGCCCCTTCAACCCTTCAAACAACATTCAACAATATTCAACTTTTTTCATGATTACAATCTGCTTCGATTTTGGAAACACACGCCTTAAAGCTGCCATTTTTAACAATGATAGTATGGACGAAACCATTTATTTGGAAAACGACAGCGTGGAAACGATTGAAAAAATTATCGAAAAATATCATCCACAAAAAACCATTCTTTCTTCTGTAATAAAACACAACGAAGCCATAGAGATTGTATTGGCGGCAAAATCACAGTTCCATAAACTATCTGTAGCTACAAAAATAAATTTTACAGCACCTGTTGGTAAACCCGAAACCATTGGTGCAGATCGGTTGGCATTGTGCGCAGCAGCTGTTCATTTTTACCCCAATAAAAATAATTTAATTGTTGGCTTGGGTAGTTGTATTACCTACAACTTTATTAATCAACAACACGAGTTTTTGGGGGGTGGCATTTCGCCAGGCATGAATATGCGGTTCAAATCTATGCACGATTATACTGCATTATTGCCATTAGAAAAAGAAACTTGGAATTTTCCGCTTATAGGTTATGATACCCGTACAAATCTACAAAGTGGTGTTTTAAACGGCATGGCAGCTGAAATAGAAGGTATTATAAGCAGATATAGTGATATATACGCCAACTTTAACGTGGTTTTAACCGGTGGCAATTCATCGTATTTTGCCGGGCAGTTTAAAAGCCGGATATTTGCCGACCACAATTTTTTATTTAAAGGATTATATGCACTTAGCGAACTTAACAACTGCGGCAATTAAGAAAACGGCCCTATTCATATTTATTGTTTTTTCTTACACTTTTGCCAGCGCACAAGAAAACTCTCCGTATTCGAGATATGGCATGGGCGATATTGTTCCATCACAAAATATTGTGAGTAGAAGCATGGGTGGAATTTCTGCAGGTTTTATTGACTCTTTGGGGTTAATAAAATACCAAAATTCGCAATCCATCAATTTATCTAACCCTGCTTCTTTAGGAAGTTTGGGCAGCACAACCTTGTTTGAACTTGCAGGCGAAATAGATGTTAGAACTTTAAAAAGCAACACTTCGCCAGATAAATATAAAGCTACAAATACAATTATTTCTTATTTACAATTGGCATTTCCAATTACACCTAAACGCATGGCTAAAAAAGGATACAACTGGAGTGTTGCAATTGGTTTAAAGCCGCTAACTCGTGTAAACTATAAGATACAATCAAATACAAGACTTTCAGGAATTGATAGTACAAGCACTTTGTATGAAGGAACTGGGGGAGTTAGCCAAGCAAATATTAGTAGTGGTATTAAATTTAAAAACTTTAGTTTCGGTATAAGCACTGGTTATTCTTTTGGCAATAAAGAAACAAGCACCAAGCTTCGTTTTGTAAATGATTCTGTTCCGTATAAATTTTCAAATTCAGAATCACAAGCAAATTTTGGCGGCGTATTTTTGAACCTTGGCGCACAATATGCCATTCGGTTAAAGGATAACGATATGCTAAGATTTGGTGTATCTGCAAACCTACAGCAAAGTTTAAAAGCCAAACGAAATGTGATAAATGAAACTTTCGATTACGCCTCTGACGGTTCAGTTATTTCTATAGATACTATAACATATTTAAAAGAAGAAGCTGGAATAATAAAGCTTCCTGCTTCTTACAATGCTGGTTTTACATATGCTACAAAACATTGGATAGTTGGGGCAGATATAGACGTTGCATCTTGGTCGCAATACCGTTTTTATGGAGCAACTGATGCTGTAAAAAATAGTATGAAATTGCATGTTGGTGGCCAATATTCTCCTGCTAACGACAATACCACTACCAATAAATATTGGAGCTTTGTAAAATATCGTGGAGGATTTTATTATGGAAGCGATTATGTAAAAATTGGCACTAGTAGCAGACCTGATTATGGCGTTACACTTGGTTTGGGCATGCCGTTAACACCTATACGTAGATTAAGTTTTGGCGATTTTGTAACGCTTAATACTGGCGTGGAAATTGGTCAGCGTGGCAATAAAACAAACCTTAGTTTACGTGAAAATATTTTGCGTATCAACTTTGGTGTTTCTATGTCGGGGGCTTGGTTTCAAAAGCGTAAATACGATTAATAGTACTTAGTATTTAGTACTTAGTATTAAGAAAAAGGTCTGCTAAATTTAGGCAGTTTTAAAAATGAAAAAAACGATATTATATACATATTTGCAAGCAGTCCTTTTTACAGGCTGCTTTTTTTTATTTTCTTGCGAAAATGATACGAAGGAATTACAAAAATTGGATAAGAAAAAAGAAAACAGTACAGAGATAGCTACCGATGTAAAAATAAATTACACTATGGGCGGAAAAGCAAAAGCTGTACTTACTGCCCCCATTATGATACATGTAGAAGATACTGTTTCTTACTACGAATTTCCTAAAACATTGTATGCAGAGTTTTATAATTTGCAAGAGCAAAAAGAAAGTAAGCTTACTGCTTTGTATGGCAAATACCAAGACGGTAAAAGCATTATTTACCTACGAGATAGTGTAAAAATTATAAACATGCTAAAAGGCGATACCATTTATTGCGAAGATTTGTTTTGGGATAGAAGCCGCACCAACGTGGAGTTTTACACCAATAAAAAAGTACAAATTCGCCAAAAAGACGGACAGTACATGAATGGCTCTGGCATGGAAGCCGATCAAGCATTTAAAAATTATCATCTTACTAATGGTAATGGTGTTTTAAATAGTAGGGGCGATGGTTTTCCGAAATAAAATGTTGGATTAGCCCTCTAAATCCCTCGAAGGGCAGGGTTGTGAACTTTGTGATTAATGAGATATTTAATTTTATTGTCCTTTTCATCCTAATAATTTTTGACTTTATATGAAATTTTTTGCACTTTGTACTTTGCCAACTGCAAATTGCCCTCTGCCTTCTGCCAACGGGTGCATTTATAATTGTCGCAAGGGTTGTCAACCTTAATTGGTTATTTCTAAATAAATGAACTGCATAAAGGTTGACAACCCTATTTGCAAACTGCGACATTTTTATATGCACCCCTGCCAACTGAACATTTTTTAACAAAAAATATTGCCGTAACTTCCCAAAAATTTCAACACATGCAATATCGTAATCTTGGCCGTTCGGGTCTTCAACTTAGCGTACTTTCTTTTGGCAGCTGGGTTAGTTTTAGCAAACAAATAAATGATAAAATAGCCGACGAACTAATGGGCGTTGCTTATGATAATGGCATCAATTTTTTTGATAATGCAGAAGCATATGCATCTGGCGAAAGCGAAAAAATGATGGGGCGAATTCTTAAAAAAAGAAAATGGGATAGAACTTCGTATGTGCTTTCATCAAAAGCATTTTTTGGCTGGAGAGGAAAAGAAAATAAACCCAACCAAACAGGCAATAGTCGCAAACACCTTATTGAGGCTTGTAACGAAGCTTTGCAAAGAATGCAGGTGGACTATTTAGATTTGTTTTATTGCCACCGTGCAGATAAAAATACGCCGATATTGGAAACTGTGCAAACCATGAACACGCTTATACAGCAAGGTAAAATTTTGTACTGGGGCACAAGTGAGTGGACGGGTGTAGAAATTATGGAAGCGCATCGTTGTGCAGAAAAATATAATTTAATAGGCCCAACAATGGAGCAGCCGCAATACAATCTTTTTGAGCGCACAAAAGTAGAATCGGATTATTCTGAAATTTATAAAAACGTTGGGCTTGGTACAACTATTTGGAGTCCGCTTTCTATGGGTTTGCTCACAGGCAAATACAATAATGGTGTACCAAAAAATAGCCGCTTTGCTATAGAAGATATGGCTTGGTTAAAAGAAAAAGTATTGCAAGAAGATAAAATAAAAAAAGTAAAAAAACTTGGCGAACTTGCAAACAAGTTAGATGTAAGCCTTGCTGCGCTTAGCATTGCTTGGTGTATAAAAAACCCAAATGTTACTACAGCCATATTGGGTGCTACAAAAAAAATACAACTTACAGAAAATCTAAAAGCGCTAGATGTGTTACCTTTACTTACAGATGACATAATGGAGAAGATAGAAAAAATTGTAAACAACAAACCCGAATTATTATAATAAGCATGGTAAAAATATATGGTATTTCAAATTGTGGTTCGGTAAAAAAAGCATTCTCGTGGTTATCGGCAAATGGTATAAAATTTGAGTTTCACGATTTTAATATTGAAACAATAACGGCAGAAAAAATTACAGCCTGGCTAGAAGTGCAACCTATGGAAATTTTGTTAAATAAAAAAAGCACGGCCTGGAAAGGGCTTACCTTAGTTGCACAAAAAAAAGCGAGTAAAAAAGAAGATGCTATAAAAATAATGCAAACAACATCTAATTTAATAAAAAGACCAGTAATAGAATTTGAAGATAAAGTATTGGTAGGTTTTGATGAAGCAGTTTATAAAAAAGAATTATTAGGGAAATAAAATTTTAGAAAAAAAGATTAAATAATTTTATAACAATAAAAAATTAAACAATGAAAAGAAATGCAACCGCCGTATGGCATGGCACAGGTAAAGAAGGCAACGGACATCTTACCACACAAAGCACCACTCTCGATCATACACAATATTCTTTTCTTAGCCGTTTCGAAAATGGTATAGGTACAAATCCTGAAGAACTAGTAGCAGCGGCACATGCGGGCTGTTTTACCATGAAGCTTAGTTTTATTTTAAATGCAGCAGGCTTTACTGCAGATACTTTAGAAACTAAATGCGATATCGAATTATTAGATGGCACTATTACATCTTCTCATTTAACTGTAAAAGGTACCGTCCCTAATATTGATAAAGAAAAATTTGATGAGGCTGTGGTTGAAGCAAAAGAAAATTGCCTAATATCAAAATTATACAATACAAATATTTCTGTAGAAGCTACTTTGGCTTAAAATATTTAGTAGGCACATTAATTTCAATCCAATTATTGGCGTAATTTATTAAGCCATGGACAGATATAAAATTACATTTGAAACTTGGGATAAAGTTGCCGAATTATATGAGGATAAGTTTATGAATTTAGACTTGTATAATGACTCTTATGATATTTTTTGCAGCCTCATTAAAAAAAGCAATGCTAATATTTTTGAAATAGGTTGTGGTCCTGGAAATATAACAAAACACCTTGTTTCTGCTAGAGCAGAATTTAAAATTGTAGCTATCGATGTTTCGCCAAACATGATACATCTTGCTAAAATAAATAATCCAACTGTCCATTTTAGCGTTATGGATTGTAGAAATATTAATACTATTACAGAAAAATTTGATGGAATTATTTGCGGGTTTTGTATTCCTTATTTATCAGCAAAAGATAGTTCATCATTAATAAAAGAAAGTTCTCGCTTGCTCAATAAAGATGGTATATTATATTTTAGTACAATAAAAGGAGATTATAATCAATCGGGGCTTAAAGCGGCTAGCACGGGCGACTGTTCATATGTGTATTACTACAATGAAGACTATTTCCAAATGGAATTAGATAGTAACGATTTTAGGCTTGTGAATTTACTTGAAAAAAAATTTACAAAAAGTGACGGAACTAATGAAATCAATCAAATCTTTATTGCTCAAAAAAAAATATAGTTTTACGCAAAACAGTATCTTTTATACAATGCATAATACTTCTCTAAACTGTTTTCTAAAATACAATCCGGAGCATAAAAAATAATCTTATAAAATATGTAATATCTTTAAGCAATACCTATTATCTTTAAAAAAAATACAACCATGTCATTTACCAATAAAACGATTTTTATAACAGGTGCAAGTAGAGGAATAGGAAAAGCAATTGCACTTCGCTTGGCAAAAGAAGGCGCCAATATTGTAGTAGCAGCAAAAAGCACCGAAGAAAACCCCAAACTTGGCGGTACAATTTTTAGCGCAGCAAAAGAAATAGAAGAAGCTGGTGGCAAGGCGCTAGCAGTGCAATGCGATATTAGAGACGAAGCGCAAATACAAGCAGCGGTAGATAAAGCAGTAGAAATTTTTGGTGGTATAGATGTACTCATCAATAATGCATCGGCCATTTCGCTTACCAATACAGAAACTACAGAGCCAAAGCGTTACGATTTGATGCATAGCATAAACGTACGTGGTACTTTTTTTATGAGCAAGGCATGTATTCCGCATTTAAAAAAATCTAGCAATGCGCATATAATCACACTTTCGCCACCGCTTAATATGGATATGAAATGGTTTAAAAATCATATTGCATATACACTAAGCAAATACAACATGACCATGATTGCGCTTGGGCTGGCTGCGGAATTAAAACAATTCAATATTGCATCTAACACATTGTGGCCACGTACAACTATTGCTACTGCTGCTGTACAAAATTTATTGGGAGGAGATGCATTGATAAACATGAGTCGCACACCTGAAATTGTTGCTGATGCAGTGTTTGCTATTTTGAAAAGATCAGCTACAACCTGCACTGGCAATACATTTATAGATGAACAAGTATTGGCAGAAGATGGCATTACAGATTTAGAAAAATATGCCGTGGTGCCTGGTGGAGAATTGTTTAATGATTTGTTTTTGTAAATTATCTATTCCCAATAAACGCACCTCGCTTTCCTTCTAAATAATCTACATTGGCTACAGAGCCCAATCTAAATACAAAAGGTATTTTAGTAACTTTTGCAAACTTTATTTCTTGCCTACAAAAAAAACCAAGATTACTACAATAAAATGTTGGAGAAATTAACATAGATGGCGAAACTTGCATTTGAGGTTTCTTTGCAATTGCAACTATGGGTTTTGATAACTTGCTCGTATCTATATTGGAACGAAAGGAAACTTGGCAAAAAGCCTTGCTTCCAGCAAAAATCATGCAAAAAAATAAAAATAACGTTTTAGTATTCATTATTAAGGTTGAATGATTGTAAATTTACGCAATAATAATTGATGTGTATTTTGCACTTCTTTTATTATACCCTTATAAAACTTTTTCTTATTTAATTTTCGGCATGTCGTTATACCAAGGTTTACAGCAAAAATTATTACAAAAACTGAGTCCCCAGCAAATTCAGCTTATGAAGCTGTTGCAGGTACCAACGGCTATATTAGATGAACGAATAAAAGAAGAGCTAGAAGAAAACCCAGCACTTGAACAAGCAGATGATGATAACCATGATGATGAATTTGAAAAAGATGAATTTACAGAAACACAAGAGGAGGATTTTGAAACAGAAGGAAGTCAAGATGAGTATGACA
>JAYSOC010000413.1:0-9087 GCA_043723285.1 Ferruginibacter sp.
CGTAAAAAACCTGCAAACCATTAGGCTTGCAGGTTTTTTAAAATGTATTCTTGCTTGCCATGCCAAATTATAAACTAAAGATTGAATTACAAAGCTCGAATTTAACAAACCTTCAACTTTCAACCTTCAACTTTATTTCTCCATTAACTCCACACTCCTACTAATAAATTGCGTAAGATTTTTACCTGTTAATAATCCTTGAGAAAGTAATGCCAGATCAGCCAAATTCTTAACTAATTTTTCTTGCTGTGGCGCATCTGCTTCTGCTAAAATATTTTTAAATATTGGGTGATTGCCATTTACTGTAAGCGCAACTTCATCGGGCATTTGTGCGTAGAAAGCAGCCATACCGCCGCCTGTTGCCGCCATATCTTTCATTCGGCGCATTTGCTCTGGTCGTGTAGCTGTTACTGGTGGCGCATCAGTGCTCAATCCTTTTACTTCCACATTTATATTTAAACCATCTTGTGGTTGGCTAAACAATGTTTTTAGTTTTTCTGATTCATCTTTTGTTAATACACTTTCTGCACCGTCTGTTTTGTCAATTAAGTTATCTGCAATATCTGCATCTACTCTTGTAAAAACAAAATCATTCCATTTCATTTCTACTGTATTTATGAACGCAGCATCTACCAAAGTTTCAGCCTTTACAACTAGATAACCTTTTGCAATGGCTTGTTGTATGTAAGCATCTTGCTGCACAGGATTTGTAGTGTATAAAATAACTTGTTTCCCTTCTTTATTTTTTTGCGATGCTGTTGCTGTTACATATTCTTCTTTTGTATGAAACTTACCTGTGGTATCTTCCATCACAAAAAAGTTGTTTGCTTTTTCTAAAAACTTGTCGTCGGTCATCATACCGTATTTCACAAATAAGCCAAGGCTTTCCCATTTCTTTACGAACTCTTCACGCTCATTTCTAAATAATTCTTCTAGTTTATCTGCTACTTTTTTAGTTATGTGTGCATTTATTTTTTTTACATTAGGGTCGCCTTGCAAATAGCTACGACTAACGTTTAACGGAATATCTGGACTATCGATTACACCTTGCAACAACATCAAAAATTCTGGTACAATATCTTTTACCTCGTCTGTTACAAAAACTTGGTTGCTGTATAATTGTATTTTATCTTTTTGTATTTCGTAGCTATTTTTTATTTTAGGAAAATACAATATACCTGTAAGATTAAATGGATAATCTACATTTAAATGAATCCAAAACAAAGGTGTTTCATTGAAAGGATATAACTCTCTATAAAAGTTTTCGTAATCTTCTTTGGTAAGGTCTGCCGGTTTTTTTGTCCAAGCTGGTGTAGTATTGTTTAATGGTTTTGCAACAACTGGCTCAGGTGCTTCTTCACCTTCTTTTACTTCCTTAACTTCTTCTACTTTTTCATTTACATCTTTAAAGAAAATGGGCACAGGTAAAAACTTACAAAACTTTTCTAAAGTAGCTTTTACTTTATACACATCTAAAAACTCTTTGCTTTCTTCGTTTATGTGTAAAATAATATCTGTACCTCTGTGTTCTTTTTCGGCAGAGGTTAAAGAAAACTCTGGGCTACCATCACATTCCCAACGAACGGCAGTAGCAGCTTCTTTAAAACTTTTGGTAACGACTTCTACTTTTTCGCTCACCATAAATGACGAGTAAAATCCTAGTCCAAAATGCCCAATGATATTATTTTCATTTTGCCCTTTGTATTTTTCTAAAAATTCTTCTGCACCACTAAATGCTACTTGGTTTAAGTATTTATCTACTTCTTCTTCCGTCATTCCTACACCACGGTCGCTGATGGTGAGTGTTTTATTTATTGCATCTAAAGAAATATCAATCCGTAACTCACCAATATCGCCTTTTGCCTCACCAATTGAAGACAATGTTTTTAATTTTTGTGTGGCATCTACTGCATTACTGACAAGTTCACGTATAAAAATGTCATGCTCACTGTAAAGAAATTTTTTGATGATAGGGAAGATATTTTCCGTTTGTACCCTAATACTGCCTTTTTGCATATAAAAATGTGTTTTTTGAGATTGAATTTTTTGTATTGCAAATAAAGTACCATTAGTTTTTAGCGGTAAAACTGTCATGTGTAGATTGGTTTGCCGCATATAAAAAAGAAATACAGTTTTGGTTTATTACAGCTTAATGGAAAAAACAATTTTTTTAAAAAACCTATAAGGTCTTTAAAAGAATTTTATTTTTAAAAGTAACCAATAAGATCTTATAGGTTTACAATCTCATCAATCTTCAAGTCAATCTATATTTCGATAAAAGATGCCAAAAGTGATACTGATGAAACGTGCGACGCCAATGAAGCCAAATCATTGCTTTTCAGCCCATAAACAAAAAAATAATTTTACGCAGTAAAATGACATGGTTAAGTAATTGTTTTATTACCAAAATGGGGATTGTGGAGCGGTATTTTACCCTACTTTTGCGAACTAAAATAATTATACATGAGATATATTTACTCATTCCTTTTGATGCTCGTAACCTTGTTTACAAATGCACAAACAAACCCTGTAGCTCAGGCTATGCCATACACACAAGATTTTTCTAGCGTAGCTGCTGCATCTACTACCTACCCTTCTGGCTGGCAAGGATGGACTATTTCCATCACACCAGCAAGTACATTTAATACCGCAACTGCTACTGCTGATAGGGCATTGATAGCAAGTGTAACTGCTGCTGTAAATAGTGGTAATGTAAATAACTATGATGGCAAAATTGGTTTTTTAAATACTGGTTCGTTAGACCTAAGCCTAGTATTGGCGGTGGTTACAACAGGGCAAAGCAATATACCTGTGAGTTATGATGTGATGACAATCAGAAATCCTCATGATGGTGCTGCTAATACTCGTGTGAATGAATTGACCTTACAATATAGAGTGGGTACGGTTGGTAATTTTACCAATATTACTGGTATAGAATATCAAAACAATACTGTTACACAAATAACTGCTGTAACTACTCCACAAAATTTATTAACCAAAACTTTGGTACTACCCGCAGCTTGCGATAATCAACCCATCGTACAATTACGCTGGGCTACAAGGCAAGTAACTGGTGCAGGTGCAAGACCAAGTTTTGCTGTGGATAATATTAGTGTAGGTGGTGGCGGTGCAGATGTAACGCCTCCAACAGTAACTTCACTTGCACCAGCTGATGATGCTACCAATATTTCTGTTGCTACAAATCTTTCTATTACATTTAGTGAAGCTGTACAAAAAGGGATAGGGAATATTTTAATAAAAAAATCATCGGATAATAGCATTGTACAAACGATTAATGTAACTGCTGCTACAGTGGCTGTAGCAGGCAATATTGCTACTACAAGCATTAACCCATTGCTTATAAATACTGGTTATTATGTAGAAATAGGCTCAGGTGCTTTTAAAGATTTAGCTAATAATAATTTTGCTGGTATAGCTGGTGCAACTACTTGGAATTTTACAACTGGCACTGCAATTTTTGCAGCAGATTTTAATACTTGTACCGCTGCACTTACGAATGGATTTACACAATATAGCGTAACTGGTCCGCAGGTATGGGCTTGCACAACTTTTGGCCATGGCACAACGCCTACGGCTAGTGCACCAAACGGCGTACAAATAAATGGTTTTGCAAGTGGCTCCAATGTTATTAATGAAGATTGGTTAATTTCTCCATCTTTAAATTTGGTTTCCAGTACTTATCCTTTATTATCTTTTTATAGTAGAACAGCTTTTAATGGTGCTCCACTAAAATTAAAAGTATCTACAAATTATTCAGGTACTGGCGACCCTGCATTAGCAACATGGACAGACCTTACAGGTAATTTTCCTTTACTTGCAACAGATGTGTGGACACTAAGCCAAAACATTAATTTATTTGCATATAAAACTGCCAATACTTATATAGCATTTGTATATAATTCTACTGCAGATGATGGCGCAAGATGGACATTGGATGATGTAAAAATTGATAATTCTCTTACACCACCACCTGCTACACTTACACCAAATACTGGAGAAGTGAATTTTGGTTTTGTAGCAAGCGGAAGCACATTGGCAAAAACAATAAATTTTACTGGTAATGATATTAGTGGTGCAGTTACATTAACTGCAACTGGCAATTTTTTAATATCTAAAACAAACGGAAGTTTTACACCTAGCATTTCTTACACACAAGCAGAAGCAAATAATATTAACAAAATAGTATTCATACAATTTGCACCAACAGCACCAACGGTAAGCTATACAGGCACTTTAACAATAAGCACTCCTTTGGTTGCAGATACAATTATTACACTAAGGGGTAATAGCATAGATGCGGCTACAACGCTTGATGTGGTAAATTGGAATATAGAATGGTTTGGTAGTACAACTTTAGGGCCAACAAATGATAATTTACAAGAGCAAAATATAAAAACAGTTTTACAAAATATAGGTGCAGATGTGATTGCATTAGAAGAAGTGGTAAGTGAACCTCGCCTTGCTAATATTGTAAGTCAAATGCCTGGTTATTCGTATGTACTTTCTGATTATGGCTCTCATACAAATACAAGTGAAGTAGGTGCAGGCCCATTATCTGAAGCTCAAAAATTGGGAATGATATACAAGACTGCATTATTCCCTGGTGGGCTTACTAAGCAACCATTGCTTTCTGCGGGCTCTAATACTGTAGCAGATTTAACCAACCCTGCATATAATTGGTTTGCGAGTGGTCGTTTTCCTTTTATGGTTACTGGTACTACAACGCTAAATGGTGTTACCAAACAAATTCGTTTTATAATTGTGCATGCAAAAGCAAATACATCTCCCACGCTTACATCGTATGCTCGTAGAAAAGCTGGTAACGATTCGTTGCGTACGCATTTAAATAATTTTTATCCTAACGACAATATTATTTTCTTAGGCGATTTTAATGATGATTTAGATTCTACCATCACTGCAGGTATTGCGCCAAAATTATCGTCGTACAAACAATTTACAGATGATGTTACACATTTTTATTCTCCAACGTTAGCATTAAGTCTTGCAGGAAAAAAATCGACAGTAAGTTATAATGATGTAATAGACCATGTAATGCTTTCCAATGAAATGCAATGTTCTTATTTGCCTGGCTCTGCTGCTATACTTACAGATGTAGCTGGGCTTATACCAAACTATGGCAGTACAACTACAGACCATTATCCTGTATTTAGTAGATATTTATTTGTGCAAGCACAAACGGCAACTTTAAGTTATGCTGGTTCTCCATATTGTGCAAATGTAGGTAATGCTACAGCTAGTTTTACTGGAACAACTGGTGGTGTTTATTCATCTACGACCGGGCTTTCTATAAATGCTAGCACAGGTATTATAGATTTAACAACTAGCACTGCAGGTACATATGTTGTTACTTACACGCTTGCCGCAAATGGTGTGTGCAATCCTGTATTTACAACCACTGCAAATGTTACCATCAATTCAATATCTGTAGCGCCAACAAGTATTACAGCAAGTGCTACTTTAATTTGTGTAAATAATGGCACAGTAACTTTAACTGCAAATGGCGGAACACTAGGTGCCAGTGCATCGTACAAATGGTATAGTGGTACATGCGGTGGCACATTTGTAGGCACAGGCGCTGCAATTAGCAATATTCCTGTAAACACTACAACAACTTATTTTGTAAGAATAGAAGGAACATGTAGTACCACCACTTGTGCAAGTATAACTATAAATGTGGGTACTCAACCAGTGGTAGAAATAGCCATTGCACCTGCCACTGGTATTACACCTGCTGCGCCTGTAACTATTATTGCTACTGTTTCTCCGGCGGGTAATTATAATTATCTATGGACAAAAAACAGCAGCATTAATCTTACTACAAATGCAGACAGGATAATTGTTTTTGCTGATGAAACAGGAAATTATAAAGTAAAAGTAACGGCTGCAAGTGGCTGTAATGCTACTTCTACAAATGCATTTGTAGCATCTGTAGCTTCTAATACATTATTCATAAGCCCCAACCCAAACAAAGGCATATTTAATGTAAGTTTTAACAATGGTGCTGCTAATTTATTATCTCGTACATTGAATGTGTATGATAGCAAAGGTGCAAGAGTATTTACACAAACGTATAACAACAACGTACCATTTAGTTTTATGAAAGTAGATATAAGTAGTGAAAGCAAAGGCACTTATTTTGTAGAATTGAGAGATGCTACTGGTAAGAAATTAGCTAGTGGAAAAGTGAAAGTATTGTAATAATAATTTTTATAAATTAAAGCGCCACAAGATGAAAATTTTGTGGCGCTTTTTTATGGCAACCCTCAACAATGATTTTTATACCTTTGCATTACAAAAAATAAATTTATGGCAACAGCATTAATAACAGGAGCATCATTAGGCATCGGATTAGAATTTACAAAAACTTTTGCAGCAGCAAAAAACAATTTGGTATTGGTAGCAAGAAGCGAAGACAAACTGAAAACCCTAGCCATTGAATTACAAAAAACATTTGGAATATCAGTAAAAGTAATAGCTGCAGATTTAAGCAAAATGGACGACGTACAAAAAGTATATGACATTTGTAAAGCAGAAAATATTACCATTGATTTTTTGGTAAACAATGCAGGCATTGGTGTGTTTGATTTTTTTGCAGATGCAAATTGGAATAAAACAGAACAAATGATTAACTTAAATATTACATCGCTCACAAAAATGTGCAGGCTTTTTATACCAGATATGGTGGCACGCAAATCAGGAAAAATATTAAATGTGGCTTCTACTGCTGCTTTTCAACCTGGGCCTACCATGGCGGTTTATTATGCATCCAAAAGTTATGTTTTATCTTTTAGCGAAGCGCTTTATAACGAATTGCAGGGAAGTGGTGTGAGTGTAACTTGCTTGTGCCCTGGCGCAACACAGAGTAACTTTTTTGAAGCAGCAGCAATGCATGAAAGTAATTTGGTAAAAGGCAAAAAACTACCCACATCAAAAGAAGTAGCAGAGTTTGGCTATAATGCTATGATGAAAAATAAAATGACTGTGATACATGGATGGATGAATGCAATAAAGGCAAATTCTATTCGTTTTACACCAAGAAAATTAGTGTTGAAAATTGTAAGAAAAATACAAGAGAAAGCAAGTTAATGATTATCGAAATAAAAAAAGGATTTCCATAATTGGGAACCCTTTTTAAGCATAGTAGCAAAGCTAAATTTATTCAAATAATAGTTTTTCATTTACTACTGTACTTCCATACACAATATTTAAAATGTACAATGTTTTTACATCAAAATGACTGGGCACTTTAAAAGTAATAACTCTATTGCCTCTTGGATTTATCTGGTTGTAATATAATTTTTCGCTTAGTGTACCAAAAATAGTTATCTCTACATTTTCATTTATGCTCGATAAGAATTCGATGTTTATTGTTTTATTAATAACAGGATTTGGAAAAACACTTACCTCTTGCTTACTTCTGTTTTTAAGCGTTGCTATTTTAGAATAAGAAGGCTCGCCTTGTTTTGAAATACCTTTTATACGATAATACACTACAGGTGCATTTATACGATTGTCTTGATAAGTATATTTCTGTTTATTATTATTAGAAGAATTTACAACAGTATTTACCAAAGTAAAATCAATACCATTTACAGAACGTTCAATAATAAAACGATCATAAGAATCATTTTCCAACACTTCAAAATCCAATACAGCACTTTCATTTTCCCAGTGTGCCAATAACTCCATGCCAGTAAGTGGCACTACTGATGCATTAAAAATAGGAATCGTACTAAAAGTTCCATTTAAAATTGTTTGCGATTCGGTAGCTGTCATACACATCCATTTTTGCATAACGGTAGAATATAATTGTCTAAAATCGTACAACATGGGCACTTGTGTATTGCCATTAATTGTTGCAGGAAGTATTGGCGATGCCCCAATAATACCAGAGTTTACACCCGCACCAAAAAATATTACAGGTGCGCCAGATCCATGATCCGTACCAGTGCTATCATTACTAATAACCCTTCTGCCAAACTCACTAAATGTCATACCCGTTACATTATTGGCTTTGCCCATCAAAGTAATGTCATTTTGAAAAGCAGTAATAGCTACAGAAAGTTTTGAAAGACCACTTGCATGATAACCTGTTGTATGATCAGCTGCATCAACTTGGTTTTCGTGTGTATCATAGCTTACATCTGTTTGATTAACGATATAAACAGGTGTTGTAAGCCCACCACCAATAAGCCTTGCTACTATTTTTAATTGATTGGCTAAGTTGTTACTTGGGTTTGGGCTGGTGGTATTTGGATACAATGTAGATAGAGTAGTCTGTGCATTGTATGCTGCTGTAATACGGCCTGCATAGGCATTGCTTTGCGTGCGCATTTGTCTTAAGAAAGTAATCTCTGTTCCATAATCACTTATAGGAGCTGGCTCTGGTACAGCAGTAGCTACACTTGTTAACGATGTAGGATTTGGTGCATTGTATCCAAAATTTACATCGCTCCCTAAAATAGATAATGGCAACGAACCTCCAATTTGAATGGCCATCGGATCGGGGTTTACAGCATTTGGATAACCAGTTGGATAAGCTGGGTGAGTAGTTTCTAATTGTCTGCCTACCCAACCCGTTGTAGAATCTGGATTCATGGTGCCAGAAAACCAAATATTTTGTGCGAAGAAATGACTGAAATTTGGATTAGGATATGTTACACCTTGCACAATGCTTACCTTACCATCATTATATAAATCTCTAATGCCAGTCATTGCAGGGTGCAAGCCTGTTATAGCAGATCCATTTAATGCTAGTACTGAGGCTTCAGGAATTAAAACGGCAGGCCTAGCTACATTAAGTTGAGCATATTTATCAAGAGGTATCACCATATTCAAACCATCATTACCTCCATTCATTTGAATAATCACGAGTACCTTTCCGCAATTGGCTGCAGAAAAAGATAGCTCTTGTAAAAAAGGATGCAATACGCCTTCGCCTGCAAAAACGGGCATACCTGTAAGCATTACCGGTACAGAAAGAAGCGCTGTATTCCCTAAAAAATTTCTACGGTTCATAAAATATATTTTTAATAAACTACATTA
>JAYSOC010000414.1:0-9079 GCA_043723285.1 Ferruginibacter sp.
CTTTATAATTTTCTGCTAAGGATTTTCCTTCTTTTATTTTCGCAAGCATATTTGCAAATGTTTCTCTGCCTTGGCCAAACAATTGTTCAGCGATTTCGGGTGAGGTTTTATTTAAAAGTTTATGAATTTTTTCTTCCCACCTAGTTAATTTCAACAAAGTTTTTTCAGTTTTGCTTGTAATGCGGTTGGAATATTTATCAATTTTACCGTTTGTTTGCTTTATGAATTTTAAAGGTACTTCGCTAATTATGGGTATTGTAGTGTCGCTTTGAGCGAAACAGTGCGTATTAATGAATATAAAAGGTATGTAGAATAACTTTCTCATTTGTTAACTTTATTTAAATCAAAGTAACAAACTGTATTTCAAATAAAATTTGACATTTATCAAATAATTATTTTTTCTTTCCCATTCTACTTAATGTTTCTAAAGAAATTCCCAAATAAGATGCTATATCCGTTCTTGGCGCATTTTGTATTATTTCGGGGTGAGTTTCTAACAAAAAATTATATCGCTCTTCCGCTTTTTGCTTTCTCATGCCAAATAATCTTTCTTCACTCAATGCGTAGTAGTGTTGTGTAAGTACACGGCCCGTAATATTAAACTCAACAAAATTTGCATATAAAAAATGTAGGCTTTCGTAACTTATGTAATGAACAATAGAATCCTGGGTGGCTTGTATATTCTCGTAACTCGGTACTTGATTGTAAAAACTATTTACTGATATAATTACATCGTTTGTTTTCATAAACCACTGTACAATTTCTTTTCCATCTTTCAAATGGAAAGATTTGAAAAAGCCAGTCTCTATAAAAAATATATTATTACAAATCTCCCCTTCCTGTAAAATAAATTCTTTCTTTTTTACTTTTTTCAACCCTAGTCGCTTTATTAATTCTTTATTCAAACTCTCTGATACTGGATAAACGCTATTCAGAAATTGGTACAAGTTTTCATTCACCTTAAAATAATTTTAAAAGAATCGGTTTTGTTAGTTTTTTATATTCTGGGCTTATAGATATGGATATATTTCAATGCAAAAGTAAATTATATTACAAATGAAGTTCATTTATTTTAAAAAAACAACAAGTATAAATAATTATTTTTATTAGTATTTATTATGCATTTTGAGTAGGTATAAATGCTTATTATTAACTGTTTTTGGAATACCAAGCATGAATCTCACATGACTACCGCATGCTTATCACATAACATACACATGCTATCCACATGATGTACATCATGTCTAATACTTGTCTAATACTGATTTTACTGTCTAGACAAAAGCGAGTAAATTTTCGTTCATTCTGCTAATTTCAGGGTCTTATTTTTACAATGTTCTCTTAATTTTTATATTGCTTTAGCATTTAAAAATATTTTTTAGTCCCAGTTTTCAACCCCTCCACAAACCGTCCCCAAACTTTCTCTCCCCAAACATACACAATTGAACACGCCACTCACCCCCTCCCCAATCATTCCCCAATACCACCCTACTAAATCCTTTACTAAGAAATTGGAATAAACGGGAACAAAGTGGAATTAAATGGAACAAAACGGAACAAACGAGACCAATATTTCCCAACTGACATTTTTTAAGCATTATTACAACCAACTCGACTTTGTTTGGGATTGTTTGGAATTGTTTAGAATTTACCTACCCAAACTTACCTAACTGCGAAACTGCCCTTTTACCGCATCGTTTATTTGTGTTCTATTAAATCATAACTAAATAAAACGACATGAAACAACAAGCAGTAAGAAGAAGAGTAAAGACAACCATGAGGGTAGTAAAATCTTTAAAAGCAGTAACCGCTCCTAACCCAAATGAAGCCACAGAAAAATTAGTAAACAGCGCATGGAATTTTGCATTCATCGCATTATGGAATAACAGCGTTTTTTCTAAAACAGAAATTGGTGCAGCAAAAGCAAGCATCACCGAATTTTTAGCAGCCTTTAAAGACAAAGAAAGAGGATACAGTATTTTTTGCCAACGAGTATTATTAGCAAGACAATATGTAACTGCTCAACCAAACCGTTTTATCCCATTACCAAGCCTTTGGTTAGATAAAAATAATGCAACAGGATTTGCAGGCACAAAAGAATGGTACAATAATATTAAAGCCGTAAGAGCATCTCTACCAAATTTTAAAACAGAGTTGAGAGCCTTTGCAGAAGCTGTATTAGAAATGAGCCAAGACCCTACTAATGCCAACTTCCATTATTGGAGAAACTATTTTATAGAAAAGAAAACAACAGGATTGTTGAGCCTTTTCTTACAGACGATTGCCAATGAGCAATTCGGATTATAATACCAACAACAAACACAATTATGAAAAAAAATACGATAGCAGTAAAACCATATTCATTAACGGAGATGTCGAAAATGTATGATGTATGCACAAGAACAATGAAAAAATGGTTGTTACCATTTGAAGAACAAATTGGTAAAAAGCAAGGACGATATTTTACCATTGCGCAAGTAACGATGATTCTTGATAAGCTCGGATTGCCTACAGAAATAGCACTCTAAAACGTACTTAAATAAACCATGTTTTGCATTTACGAACCATGTTTACACATTACGAACGCAATCTTACCCAAACTATGAAAGGGGCTTTTTAGACCATCACATCTTTGCAATATCAAAAACAAAAACACATGGAAACAAAAACAACAACAGGCATTACCTCTAGTAATTTTTTACTAACAGGCGCAATTTTTTTAGCCGATATGGATTTAGCAGGGTTTGCAGATTATGCCGTAAAAGCAGCCATTGGCGGGGCAATATGGTTGGGCTACAAGTTAGCCGCAGATTTTATTGAAAGAAAACGAAATATTAAAAAATGAGTTCATTCACAAAAATTTTAGGTGGTACAGTTCTAGGTGCAGGGTTAATAGCAGGTGTGAATTATTTTAAAAATATCAAAAGAGCAAAAGCCGAACTAGAAGTTATACCAACTGCAAATTTGTATAGTTTGAGTTGGGATGGTGTAACGATTAGAATTGATGTACTCATTAAAAATCCAACATCGGGAAGTTTTGTAATAAAATTTCCATTTGTAAAGTTGCTGTATAAAAATACAACCATTGGCAGTTCACAAGCGTTAAACAAAAACATAAAAATAGCAGCGCATGGAGAAGCAATGATTGATAAAATTTTAATAACCGTTCCTGTAACAAGTGTATTCTCGTTGGTATTTGGATTAATAAAAGCCTTGCATAATAAAGAAGCCATTAAGCTTACCATAAAAACGATGACAGAAGTGGATATTGGTTTTGCAAAAATACCTTATGATAACGAAACAGAAGTTGTATTGAAAAAAGGCTAAGAGGAGGAAAGAGAAAAGGAGGAAAAGAGGAAGCAAATAAAACAATCAAAAGCCCACCTAAATCCTCCCGAAGGGAGGACTTAAAAAACAATTTATGGAAGCGCATAAAAAACGAAACATCCAAAGTGGTGAACGGTACACCCATCTCTTTCCTGAAGCAACAAAGGTTACTTCAACGATAAGAAAAGATGCCAATGTTTATCATACCGTAGCCTTTATACCAAAAGTGGTGAATGAGACTTTGGAGCATACAAAAAAAATTGCTGCATTGTTAAAAGCAAGTACCACTTATGAAACATGCAAAAATATTTGGCAGTTTGTTTACGGACATATCGCTTATAAAAAAGATGCAGAAGGTTATGAGCAAATACGCAGCCCCGCAAGGGCATGGCACGATAGGTTTACAGGCGTGGATTGTGATTGTTACTCGGTATTTATTTCTAGTATTTTAACCAATTTAAACATACCACATAAACTAAGGATTACTAAATACCATCGAGATTATTTTCAACACATATACCCGATTATCCCAACACAGAATGGACACATTACAATCGACTGTGTAACAGAAAAATTTGATTACGAAGTACCCTTTAGCGAAAAAAAAGATTACCCAATGGACTTACAATATTTAAACGGATTTGATGGCAACCCTGCATTGTATGCAGACCCAAACGACAGCTATATGTTAGCAGGTAATGGAATGGATGAGTTAGGTAAAATCATTCAAAAAAGATTTGCTGCAAACAACAAAAGACAAGCCCCTGTAAGAAGCAACAATAAAAAGCAGGTAAGAGTTGAAAAGCGCAAAACGGCAAATGTTGTTGGCGGTAGAAAACTAAAAGGCAAATTGTTGAACAAAGTAAACAAACTAAACCCTGCAACACTAGCCCTGCGTAATGGTATTCTTGCTTCCATGAAACTCAATATTAAAAATATAGCAGGCAGGTTAAGGTGGAGTTATTTAAGTCCACAACAAGCGGCTGCAAAAAGTATTGAGCCTGCAAGATTCCAAAAATTAATTGCAACAAGACAACGACTAGAAAACTTGTTATACAAAGCAGGTGGCAAACCTGACAACCTACGCAAAGCTATCATGAGCGGAAAGGGCAATAAAGATAAAGCAGTGAATGGTTTTGATGGATTAGATGGCATGGTGGAATACATGAATGAATATACACCGCTCGACCAATTGCTCGGACAAGAGATTCACTATTCTGAAAACATAGAAGGCTTTGAAGGGGTGGGAGAATTGGGCGAACCATTTACCCTTGCGAGTATCGCAGCAGCTTCAGGAGTAATAGCAGGTATTGCAGGTATGCTCAAACAAGTAGGTGATATTTTTCAAAAGAAAGGCAAAGGCAGTCAAGATTTTGATGAAGCAAAAAATGAGCAAGCAGAAAAAGAAACAGTAGCACCGCCACCCGCTGAAACAGCCGCACCTGCTTTGCCTATGCCAACTCAAGAAGCTGCAAATGTTATGCAGCCCGATAGTTATCCGCAAGCAAAGACGCAAATGGTAAAACAAAATCCTTTGCCTGTAGTAACGGAAAATGCAATGCCAACTGTGTATGATAATCAACCTGCAAACAAAGTAATGGCAAAAGAAAATGAGGTCATGAATACAGAAAATACTTTGGTAAAAACAGGTACAGAAAAAACAGTAGATGATGAACCACCAAAAGGAGTATGGGATAAAAATAAAACTTGGTTAAAACCAACAGCCATTGGTGTTGGTGTGATAACCCTACTTGCACTTGGTATAAAAATGTTGGGCAACAATAAAACAACGACACCCAACAAAGCATCGCCCAAAGCCTTGCATGGTATTCCAAAAAACAAACAACATCACCGCAAAGCAAAACCAAAACCTCGAAAGAAAACGGCAGTAGCATTGATGTAAAAGAAAAAATAAAAATTTTAAAAAATACAATTATGGCAGCTAAAAAAAAGAATGCTTACAAAGCAAAAGCGAAGAAAAAAAGCTTTATGCAAAATATCAGTAAGGGACTAGAAACAAAAGGCAATGCAAAAAATACCGTACTCGAAACAGGAAAAGATTTACTCGTAGGCGTTATTGGTGGTGGATTAATTGGTGCAGCCATTGGCAAAGCATCACTTGGTATCGGTGCATTGGTAACAGGTGTTGGGCATTATTCTGACAACAAGCTCGCTACCATTTTCGGAGTTGGTATGATGGCATCGAATGGCTTTCAAAAAGGCAAAGCAGTAAGTGGCTTCGATGGGATGGATGGGGTTAAAGAAAGGGTAATGGCATATAAAGAAACATTTTCTGAAAAATTATTTCTTGATAAAATTATTCCCAAAAAAGCAGCAGTTACAAACGGCATTGGCGAGGTACAATATTTTACTTATCCCAACAATGAATTAAACGGCGACTTAGCAGCACTAGATTTTATTGAAAATCAAATCACCGAAAGTGGTATGCAGCAAATGCAGGGTGGAAATATGGAGTACGATGTTAGTGGGACGGATGGGTTGGAAGATGAAATAATAATGTAAGCCCTTTAGTGGTAAGTTCTAAGTAATAAGTTTTAAGTAGAAAGTAAATAGAGTATAAAAAGTAAAAACAGTAAATCAAATTATCAAACAAAAAAAAACAGAAACTATGTTAGGAATGTTAGAAGGAACAGAAGAGTACAACAACCAAGGAGCGTTGTTGGGAATTGATGGAGCAGAAGGCGAAGAACTATTGGGTGCATTACGCAGAATGAATCCCATACTAAGACAGCGCACCATCAACAAATTATCGAACACAGGTGCAGGCAGCCGAGGCTCGAGAGCAGAAATGGAAAAGCATTTTGCAGAGTTGCCACCTTCTATTAAAGAAGCATTGGTAAGAGGTGAATTGCGTTTGGCGGATAATATTATTTATTCCATCAAACCCGTTACCTCCAAAACCATTAAACTTTTTGAAACCCAAGATGACAAGGAAATTGGCTTGCGTAATATCTCCAATGCAAAGTTGCCTAAAAACCAAGCATTGTTGGTGAGTGGTGTTTACTTAATGGCAGGTACAGCAGCGGACACAAGCAAGGACAAAGTGATTGCTACAAATTTTAAAGGGTTGGAAGAATTTCCATCTATTGCCAATGGAGAGTTCAATTTGAAAAGCAACAAAAAACAAATTGTACCCGAAACAGGAAACGTAATTTTTAAAACAAACAATAACCGCAATGTACCGCTTGGTTATTACAAACTAGCCAACCCAAGATTGATACACGATGATGTGTTGATAGAACTAACTATTGAGTTGGGAAGTGTAGATGGCATACCTGCCAATACCTACATCTATGCTGCATTGCATGGTACGATTACCACTCCATAAAAATATAGCTAATAACGAGGGAGGTGAGAAACAACTATGGGTAATAGTCCTCCCTTGGTTTAGCTTTTTAAAAAACAAGTATGAAAAATATTGTAAAAAAACGATTTGATATAAACATCACAGAGCCGAGTAAAATATTTTCTAAAACATTTGAGTTGGATAAAACCATTGCCGTTGTAAAAGGAATATTGTTTACTTCTGATAAAGACGATTTGCTTTTTTACAGGGGTTCACAAAAAATAGAAATCAACAAGCAAGAAATTTTTCCTGAAGACTATGAAACAAAATTGCTGATGACGGGAATAAATGTATCACCCAACCATCGGTTTTATGAAGTAGGCGATATAGCGGTTGGAAACGGCGCAGTAAAAGTAGAGTATAAAGATACCGCAGATGGGCGTACCTATTTTGAACCTTACCGAATTTCTATTTACCTAAAATGTGAACTAGCACACTAAGATGAAGCAAGATGTAAAAGTGCAAAAGCTGCACATTAAACAAAAAGGTGAACGGCACTATTTTCAAATGAACTTACCAAGGGCTGCGAGTAAAATTATCGGAATAGAATTGGGCTCTTTCTTTAAAGAAACAATTGTCAAAAAAGATATACCAAATCTAAACAAAGGCGTTTCAACATACTTTAATCCGTTACAAGCAAGACCAAGAAAAGGTGATAATAGACTTAGCATAAGAAGAAACAAACTCTGCGGTACGATACAATTACAAACCAATAACAAAACCAATTTCTTTTATTCAGGAGAGTTGGTGCAAGAAGATTTAAACGGAGTGTTTACGCCCATATCGCCTTATGAGAACTCCTACACTAGACCCATTTGGAATAACAAAACATTTTCGGTGGGTGGTACAAAAGAAGTAGAAGAAGTATTGATTGAAAAAGAGAAAGTTATTTATGGTTGTTACAAAGATGTGATAGGCGTTACCAAAAAGAAAAATATTGAATATACCGTACTTCTCTATGTGTGGTTTGAGAGTTAAAAATTAAAAATGCAAACATGACGATTGAATTAGCAATGGAATATATCCCAAGCAGAATGAAAGAATTGGGATATGGCAATAACTACCATATACGTTTTCGTCATTTTGTATTGCAAGCCAAAGAAAGAAAAAAGATACATGCAGATGACCATTTGTTTATTCTGATTAATGGTACTGATGCGGTGATGGTAAAGAGTGCATTTGGCATTTTTGATTTAGTAGCAACTAATGTAAACGAACTGCAATACGAACACCAAGGCAATATCCAAATCAGAAATTACACAGGGCTTACACAGCATGTATGCTTTATACAAATCATTCCAAAAACAACAACAGATGCCGATACAAAATGAAGAATTTGACCAACTGAAAATAGATAAGCTAAAGCATTTTTTAGAAACGATGGAAGCCAAAGGGCAACCAAAGCCTTTTGAAATATTTGTAGATGCGTTGAAAGTTGTACCAAAAACAGAAGACCCAAAAGAATTTGAAAACTATGAGTTTTACATGAATGAGGATACGCAAAAAATACGCATACTCATTTACAATTCTAATCTTTCTCCACGCAATGACCAATACAATTTTTTAGTTCAAAAGCAACAAAATAAATCCCTGAATGGTTTGGGAGAAATAGAAAATATCATTCAAGAAAAGTTGGCTGCAAGAGATAAAGAGTATGAACTCACTAAGCTGAAAGAAGATTTAGAAGAAACCAAACAAAAGTTAGAAGAAGCTGAAGAGTATGCCGAAGATTTAGAAGGAGAGATTGAAAAAATGAAAGCCAATAAATACAATATAAAGGGTTTTAATATCGGTGAAATAGCTTCTGTTGCCTTGGAAAATTTTGTAACCCGTAACCCACAGATAATGGCTCAAATACCAATGGGTAATGTGTTATCAGGAGTAGTGGAGCAAAACAAAACAGATAGAGCAAATCCAACACAAGCAACCGCAGAGCCTGACGCAGAAGTTTCCTTTACTAAAAAAGAAGCAGCAAACGAACCCGCTTTTACCGAACAACAAAAAAGGCATATCGCATTTTTAACCGAAGTAGAAAACGTTTTTAACGCAGCCCAATTTGAAGATATTATGGCGGTAATTGGAAAGTTTTCACAAGAACCAACAAGCCTTGCTGCGGTAAAACAATTTTTGAGTATCTAAAAAATTATTAAATCAAATTTTAAACAAATAGCAACATGAAAAAGTATTATTATGACATGCTCATAGAAGCACCTACCGAAACAGAATCCGATAACAAAATGAAAGCATTGAGTGTGCTTGCTGCAAAATTATCTGCCGCAGAATTAACCAAGCTAGCCCATGTGGTAAAGAATGACCCTATAAAAACAGCAATGGCGAAGGGTTATCTCGGTTTGTAAAAATGAAAACGTATCAATTTATTTTCTA
>JAYSOC010000415.1:0-9069 GCA_043723285.1 Ferruginibacter sp.
TTAGATTTTTTTAAGAGTAAGCAACATGTTATTGTGCCCTCTGCACCAATAGTTATAAAAAACGACCCTACCCTATTGTTTACCAATGCGGGCATGAACCAGTTTAAAGATTATTTTTTAGGCAATCAAATACCGCCTTATGGCCGTGTGGCAGATACACAAAAATGCTTGCGTGTAAGTGGTAAGCACAACGATTTGGAAGAAGTAGGTGTAGATACCTATCACCATACCATGTTTGAAATGTTGGGCAACTGGAGCTTTGGCGATTATTTTAAAAATGAAGCCATTGGGTTTAGTTGGGAATTATTGACAGATATTTATAAAATTCCAAAAGAAAGATTGTATGCTTCTGTTTTTGAAGGTGATGCAAAAGAAGGTATTCCTGCATCACAAATAGCTTTACAAAAATGGAAAGAGTTTTTACCCGAAAGCCAAATTGTGTATGGTAATAAAAAAGATAATTTTTGGGAAATGGGCGATACTGGCCCATGTGGCCCTTGCAGCGAAATACATGTGGATTGTAGACCCGATGAAGAAAGAGCATTGATACCAGGTAGAGATTTAGTAAATGCAGATCACCCACAAGTGATAGAAATTTGGAACAATGTATTTATACAATATAATCGTAAAAAAGATGGTACGTTAGAGCCATTACCTGCTACGCATGTAGATACAGGTATGGGCTTTGAAAGATTGGTTCGTGTTATTCAAAATAAAAAAAGCAATTACGATACTGATGTTTTTAGTGGTACAATAGAAGCAACAGAAAAAATAGTAGGCAAAAAATATAATCCTAATACAATTGACCCTTCGCTTTCTTCTTCGCTACAATCTTCGGGATTTCCTCCCCCTTCGGGGGAGATAGAGGGGGCCGGAGATTTGTGGAAACAAAGTGTAGCTTTTCGTGTATTAGCCGATCATATTCGTGCCATAAGTTTTACCATTGCCGATGGACAATTACCTTCTAACACAGGCGCAGGTTATGTTATACGCCGTATTCTTCGTAGAGCGGTACGTTATTATTATTCTTATTTAGACTATAAGCAACCGCTTATGCATCAATTATTGCCTGTAATAGCAGAGCAGTTTGCAACCGTATTTCCTGAACTAAAAGCACAACAAGATTTTGTAGCAAAAGTTATAAAAGAAGAAGAAGAAGCATTTTTAAGAACATTGGATAAAGGTTTGAAAAAAATAGATGAACTCGTTAATGTATCAAAAGCAAGTGGTGTAATAAATGGCGATGCTGCTTTTGAATTGTTGGATACTTATGGTTTTCCAATTGACCTCACAACATTGATTGCTTTAGAAAATAATTTAAAAGTAGATGAAGCAGGTTTTGACAAAGCTTTACAAGAGCAAAAAAACCGCTCTCGTGCAGCCACAGCAATGGATACAGAAGATTGGCAAATTGTAAACGAAGGTGATGTACGTTTTGTAGGTTATGATTTATTAGAAACAAAAACAAAAGTTTTACGCTACAGAAAAGTAAGTGGGAAGGGAAAAGAATTGTACCAAATCGTATTGGAACAAACACCATTTTATGCGGAGAGCGGTGGGCAAGTGGGCGACAGTGGGCAACTTGCAGTTGGCAATTTGCAGTTGGCAATTTTTGATACGAAGAAAGAAAATGACTTAATTATTCATTTTGCAGAAACCATACCTGCAGATTTGAGTGGAGAAGTGGTAGCAACTGTTGATGCAAAAAGAAGACATAAAATTACCATTCACCATAGCGTTACACACCTTATGCACGCTGCATTGCGTAGTGTATTAGGCACACATGTAGCGCAAAAAGGCAGTTTGGTAAATGATGAATATTTACGTTTCGATTTTAGCCATTTTGCAAAAATGAGTGATTATGAAATAGCTCAAGTAGAAAAAATTGTAAATCAAAAAATAAGAGAAAACATACCCGTTGTTATAAAAAGCATGACCAAAGAAGATGCACTAAAAACTGGTGCCATGGCTTTGTTTGGCGAAAAATATGGTGATACAGTTCGTGTAGTAATCATTGACCCCAATTATTCAATAGAGCTTTGTGGAGGTACACATGTAGGTAATACAGGAGAAATTGGTTTCTTTAAACTACGCTCCGAAAGTGCTGTGGCTGCAGGTGTACGCAGAATAGAAGCCGTGAGTGGTGAAGCTGCTGAAACATTAATTAATGCTACATTTAATGATATAGACAACATAAAAATACTTTTAAAAAATCCAAAAGAAATTGGTAAAGCCATTGAAGCATTGCAAACAGAAAATTCATTTTTACAAAAAAGAATAGAATCTTTAGAAGCAAGACAATTGGTAGGTATAAGAAATGAGTTGATGACAAAAGATGAAATTGTAAATGGCGTAACATTTGTAGGCGAAATTATTGAAGTGCCTAGTGCAGATTCGTTAAAGAAATTGTGTACTGATTTAAAAAATCATTTGCACGACCATGTAGTAGTGTTGTGCGCAAACGTAGGCGGCAAAGCACATGTAGCCATTAGCATAAGCGATACACTTGTAGCAGCTAAAAATCTTGATGCATCTAAAATGATAAAAGAAACCGTGAGTGGATTGATACAAGGCGGCGGTGGTGGGCAAAAGAATATGGCTACGGCTGGTGGGCAGAATGTGGGAGGGTTGGTATTGGTTATAGAAGAGGTGAAGAAATTAGTTGGGGGTTAATGAGTTACGGGTTGCGAGTTTACGCAATACTAACCCTTAATTTTTAAGCAAGCTTTTGTTATAACTAAAACTATTCGTGTTATTCGTGGCAGGTTTTAAATAAATTGTTAAACTCAAAAAAATAATCTCCGAAATATTTCGTAATTCAAAAAATAGCCATACATTTGATGTACAAAATTATTCGTAGTTAAAATTAACGTCATGAAAAAGAATATCACATTAACCGTTTTAGGTTGGCTATTTGCCAGTTTATTTGGTCAAGATTTATTTGCCCAAACTGAAAAAATTGAAAAAGAAGAAGTAATCATTCAGAAAAAAGATGGGTCTCCTACACAAAAAGAAACACAAGAAATTATTATTCGCAAAAAAGGTGATAAAGACACAAAAATAACGCTAGATATTAGTGGCGGCAAAGTGCTTATAAATGGTAAGCCTATGGCCGAATTTAGCGAAGATGGTATTACAATAAATAATCGTAAAATGATTATAAGAGATGGCAGTAAAATTACCATGGATTTTAATGATGATAGGACTCGTATGCAAGATGACAAGACTCGTATGAATGATGACAGGACTCGTATGAATGATGATTTGGAAGGATTAGAGGGCATGGATTTTAATGGCTTTGGAGAAGGCGAAAAAACTAAATCTTTTCTTGGCGTAGGTACAGAAAAAGATAAAGATGGCGCAAAAATAACAATGGTAGAAAAAGGTAGCCCTGCAGAAAAAGCTGGGTTGCAAAAAGATGATATTATTTATAAAGTAAATGATAAAAAAATAGATGGTATGCAGGCATTATCTGAAACCATATCTTCCATGAAAGTTGGCGACGAAGTAAAAGTATATTTTTTGAGAGATGGCAAAAAGAAAGATGTAAAAGCTACGCTTGCTGTTAGAAAAAATTCGTCTGCTATAAATCGTATATACAGGTTTGAAATGCCAAATGGCAAGAGTAGATCATTTAGTTTTCCTACTCCGCCTACTCCGCCTGCGCCACCAACCCCACCACAATTTGACATGAATGGTAATTTTGATTTTGGAGAAGTATTTATAGATACTCGCAGACCAAAATTGGGTATTAAAATACAAGATACAGAAGAAGGAAATGGTGTAAAAATATTAGATGTAGAACAAGGCTCAGCATCAGCAACTGCAGGGCTTTTAAAAGAAGATATTGTTACAGAAATTGGCGGCGTAAAAGTAAAAAATACGGATGAAGCTCGTGAGCAACTACACGAAAATGCGGATAAAAGCACTTACACAATGAAAGCAAAACGAAATGGAAAAGAAATTGATTTTTCGATTAAAATTCCGAAAAAATTGAAAACAGCGGAGTTGTAAATTTTAAAAAAATCCTGATAAAAATTATAAAAATCGTTAGCAAAATTGTTAGCGATTTTTATTTTTATTCATCTTATTTTTTATACCCCATACTCAATCCTGTATCTCCCTTTACAAGTAAATCTACAGAGGCTATATCGTTGCTTTTATTTTCTACTACTAACGCAGTGTTTGATTCCACCTTTACTTTGATGGTTTCGTTGGGCTGCACAGTTACATAAGAATGTTTTCCTCCAGCGTTTGGTGCACGATAAATGGTAATTGCATTTTTAGAAACATTTTTAAGCCTTACATTAAATTGTCCATGTACATTATCGCCCAATACAAAACTATCATTTGGTTGTATGACAGTGTTGGAAGTTATTGTTTTAAACATACTACAAGATGTAATTGCAAGTACCAACATTATTGAAGTTGTAATTTTTTTCATATTAGTTATTTGTATTAATAACGAAGCAAAAGCTAAGTTGGTTTTATGAAAAGATTAATATCATTAAAAATTACTTTGCTTAAAACAAGAAACGTATTTTTACAAATAACATGGCCATTACAAAAATAACAATAGAAGAATTTTTAGAGCTTGCAAAAATCAACCTTGTGATAGATGTACGCAGCCCAAGCGAGTACGCACATGCACATATACCCAATGCAAAAAGTCTTCCATTATTTAATGATGAAGAAAGAAAAATTGTAGGCACTGCATACAAGCAAGAAAGCAAACAAATTGCCATAAAACTTGGATTGGATTTTTTTGGGAAGAAGATGAGAGCAATAGTTGAACTAGCAGAGGATTTGGTTAAGAGTTACGGGCTAGAGGTTACAGATTCTAAAAATAAAATTTATATTAAAAATACCAACCCTTCCATTAATGAAGTATCTACATCAGAAGAAAAGAACATTGATGAAAAAAAACCTTCAACTTTCAATCTTCAACATTCAACCATCCTTCTTCATTGCTGGCGTGGAGGAATGCGCAGTGCAGGCGTGGCTTGGTTGTTAGATTTGTACGGCTTTAAAGTTTATACTTTGGTAGGTGGTTACAAGGCTTATCGTAATTGGGTGTTACAACAATTTGAAAAAGATTATAATTTTAAAATAATTGGTGGTTATACAGGAAGTGGAAAAACATTGTTGTTACACGCATTAGCAAAAGAAAATAATGCCGTTATAGATTTAGAAGGATTGGCAAATCATAAAGGTTCTGCGCTCGGTGGTATTGGGCAATCAGTACAACCTTTGCAAGAAATGTTTGAAAATTTACTAGCGAAAGAATTGTCTCAAAAAAATAACGAAAACACAAAGCCGAACGAGCCAACTTTGAACCTTCAACCTTCAACTTTGAACCCAATATGGCTAGAAGATGAAAGCCAACGCATAGGAAATTTGCAAATACCAATGCCGCTTTGGAAAACAATGCGAAATAGTAAAGTGTATTTTTTTGATATTCCTTTTGAAGAACGTTTAAATTATTTAACCCAAGAATATGGTGTACAAAAAAAAGATGAATTAGTAACAGCTATTATGCGCATACAAAAAAGATTAGGCGGCTTAGAAACAAAAACCGCTATCAATTTTTTATTAGAAAATAATTTTAAAGAAAGTTTTAGAATATTACTTTCTTATTACGATAAATATTATTTTAAGGGATTGTATAAAAGAGAAAATTCCGAAACACTTATTAAAAAAATAAATTCAAATGAGGTAAATACAGATAAAAACATCTTGCTTTTATCAAATATTACAGACCGTGTAATGTAAAAAATTAAAAAATATTTTTTACTTTAAATATTTTTATTATATTTATATTCTTTTTCCTTCTCCCTTTGTAACAATATACAATCTTTCCCAGTTGTGAAAACTCTTTTTGCATTCATTAACCTGCCTAAATAAGGCATTAAATTTATTGTATATGAAAAAGAATTTAAGATTTTTGATTTTACCGCTATTTGTTTTCTTTATTTCTTGCAACGAAGCAGCAAGCAATAAGGAAGAATCAGAAAATAATAAGGAAAAAAGCTCTCCAAAAAACACAGACATTATTGCAACCACCAAATCTTCAGAAGCCAAGGCTTCGTTTGAAGAAGGATTAGCGGCGCTAGACCTTAATGATGGGAAAAAAGCAAGAAATGCATTTACAAAAGCAATAGATCTTGACCCAATGATGGGCATTGCATATTTGTATAGAGCCAATACAGCCACTAGCTCTAAAGAATTTGCTGATGATATTAATGCTGGCAAAGTAAAATTAGACAGTGCAAGTAACTGGGAAAAAATGTATGCTGAATATCAAAGCACCAACCTTGCCGGAGATAGAAAAAAAGGGTTAGAAATTTTACAAAATATAGCAACAGCTTATCCGGATATAGCAAGAGCACAAAACGATTTGGGTAATGGATTTGCTGGAAATAATCAATTTGATAAAGCTCGAGAGCAATATCAAAAAGCAATAAAACTTAATCCATCATGGGTTGGTGGATATGCTTCCTTAGCTGGTTCTTTTATGTTTAACGAACCTAAAGATTTAAAAAAAGCGGAAGAAAATTCATTAAAAGTAGTTGAGCTATCTCCTAAAAGTTCTGGTGCGCAAATAACATTGGGAGATTGTTACAGAGCACAAAATGATTTTGCAAAAGCAAAAACGGCTTATGCAAAAGCTGTAGAGCTTAATCCAACTGCACCTGAGGGATATTACAAAGAAGGGCACGCCAATATTTACCTTGGCAATTTTGATGAGGCAAGAAAAAACTATGCCGATGCTGGCAATAATGACCTAGTAAAGTCTTTTGCAGTTATAAATACAGCATATAGTTATTTGTATCAAAATAATAACACTGCTGCATTAAAATTACTAATGGATGAAGCAATGAAAACCGATACTGTTGCAGCAAACAAAAGTAAATCAGACAACGATAAATCTAATTATCTAACAACCTGTGCAAATATTGCCATTCATGGTGGAGACGCTGCTACATTAAAAAAATTAGTGCCAATGATTCTCCCTTTATCTGAGCGGCTTGCAAACGATATTGGCACACCCGAAGCTAAAATTTTTGTACAGGCCGATAAATTAAATTGGGAATCTTTGTTGGCATGTACCGAAGGAAAATTTGATGAAGCAATTGCAAAAGCAGAAGCCATGAAAGTAGCTATTGACCCAATAAAAGACGATCGTAAATTAGAAGGTTATCATTACAATATGGGTTTGATAAATATGAAACAAAAAAAATATGCAGATGCCATAACTCATTTCGAAAAATCTGATCCCAACAATATGTATAACAAATATTGGCTAGCAAAAGCCAATGAGGCAGCAGGCAATAAAGAAAAAGCTACATCGCTATTTAAAGAAGTAGCCGCTTATAATTTTAATGATGTAGGAAACGCATTAGTAAGAGAAGAGGTAAAGAAAAAATTGACAACACCTTAATTTTTTTTTCTCAATTATGTAAAACCTCTCTTTTAAAAGTGAGGTTTTTTTTATAACCTTATTAAAATGCCAATTGGAAACTATAATTTAGAAATCATAAAATCGATAGTGCTATCTTTGAATGATGGTAAAACAAAAAGATTTATTAGAGTTTCATTTTTAGGAAAAATACCAGAAAAACACAATTGCATAAATAAACCATGGAAAACATAAAACTCACACAATACTCCCACGGCGCAGGCTGTGGCTGTAAAATATCACCACAAGTTTTAGATACAATATTAAAAGGCAATGTTGCTATGCCCGATAATGATAAGCTCATTGTAGGCAACCATAGTAAAGACGATGCAGCAGTGTTGGATTTAGGAAATGGCACAGCACTTATTTCTACCACCGATTTTTTTATGCCTATTGTTGACGATGCATTTAATTTTGGACGTATAGCAAGTGCAAATGCTATAAGTGATGTGTATGCCATGGGCGGAAAACCTGTGCTAGCAATAGCTATACTCGGTTGGCCCATAAATAAACTAGCTCCTGAGGTAGCACAAAAAGTGATAGATGGTGCAAGAAGTATTTGCAACGAAGCAGGCATTACACTTGCTGGTGGGCATAGTATAGATTCTCCAGAACCAATATTTGGATTAGCCGTAAATGGCATGGTAGCTTTAGAAAACATAAAACAAAATAACAAAGCACAAGAAGGCGATGTATTGTTTTTGACAAAGCCATTGGGCGTAGGCATTCTTACAACAGCCGAAAAAAAATCAATTTTAAAAGAAGAACACAAAGATCTTGCAGCAAACCAAATGATGCAATTAAACAAAGTTGGTGAAGCATTAGGTAAATTAGCTTGTGTAACAGCAATGACTGATGTTACAGGCTTTGGTTTGCTTGGACACTTAACAGAAATGGCAGAAGGAAGTAACTTAAGTGCGATAATTAATTTTGCAGATGTACCAGTTATTACCCCAACTATTTTTGAGTATATAGCGCAAGGTTCTGTACCTGGCGGCACTACAAGAAACCGTGATAGCTATGGTCATAAAATTGGCTCACTCACTGAAGAGCATTGGGCAATATTAGCCGACCCACAAACGAGTGGAGGTTTATTGATTGCTGTAAATAAAAATAAAACAGAAGAGGTCGTTAATTGTTTAAAAGAAAATGGGTTCGCAAATTTTATTAAACCGATAGGCTTTTTAAAAGCTGCTGAAGAAAAAGTAGTAAATATTGTTTGATGATTATGCTCCTACTATTGCATCAATTTTAGTAGCCAACACAATATCTTTTTCCGTTACTTTATTACCTGCATCGTGCGTGCAAAGCCACAACTCTAGAGTATTGTAAGTGTTGGTTATGGTGGCATGATGATTCATTTTTTCAGAAATGATAGCAACCTTTGTCATAAATGCAAACGCTTCTACAAAATCTTTAAACGTAAATTTCTGGTATAGTTTATTATCTATTTCTTTCCACATAATATATTTTTTAAAAGATTAAAAATTGTTTGTTTTTTATTTTTTCATCCGTCATTTCTGTAACCAATTGTACTGCTGGTAGTAAGCGTAATGATTTTTGTAGCGAAATTACTTCTTCTGTTTCCATTTCTTCTCCCTTTGCCAACC
>JAYSOC010000416.1:0-3578 GCA_043723285.1 Ferruginibacter sp.
TAAAAGTACCGGGCTCACTCTCATCTGCATTCACCACCAAATGCCTAGGCACACCTTCGGGCTTGGCTATGAAACTCCATTTCATGCCACACGGAAAACCTGCACCGCCTCTACCACGCAAGCCACTTTTTTTTACTTCTTCCACAATATCTTCCGTCTTCATTTTAAGTGCCTTCTCTACACTTGCGTAGCCACCCTCACGCCTATACACTTCGTATGTGCGTATGCCAGGTACATGTTGTTTTGCTAATAATAATTTTTTACTCATATTATTTTTTCACACAGCGAAACTGCGATTGCAGCGTTCACAGCGATTTTATTTTATTTAAAATGCTTACGCATTTTTTATTTTTTTTTACCAAACAAAGAAGCAGCAATGTTGAACTTCGGTGGCGTCGCACATTTCATCTTCACTTATTTATTTAGCTTTTATTATGCACTCACTAAAACCTATTCTTCCTTTTTCGGATAATCAAAATTAAACATCCAATTCACGCCAAACTTATCTTCCAACATTCCAAACCTTGCTCCCCAAAAAGTATCTTGCAATTCCATTGTTACTTTTCCGCCATCAGCTAAGTTTGTAAACGTTTGATTTATCAAATCCAAATTGTCAAAATTTAAAGATAAATGCACTTGGTTGCCAGCAGTAACTTCTTTGCCCGGTTGGCAATCACTAATCATAAACTGCAATTTATCTGCTTCAAACAATGCATGCATTATTCTATCTTTTCCTTCATCACTTATTGGCATTCCACTTTCGCCAAATGTTTGTGAGTGTACAATTTTACCATTTAATGCTTTTGCATAAAAGGCAAGTGCTTCGGCTCCGTTGCCGTTAAAATTTATATATGGTGTTATTGCTTGCATAATGATATTTCTCTTTTAAAAAAAATAAAAATTAATACTTATCATACGTATCTATACATTCATAAAGTACTGAAATACTTTTATTCATTTGAGCTCTACTGGATAATTTTTCATGCTCATCTAATACAGCGATAGCAGGAGGACAATCTTTTACCAAAGTTCTGAGATTACCTTTAGTCAATTCTATCAAAGCCCCTTTATCACCTTTCAGAATATAATAAATATTTCGAGTGGTGCTTCCGCCGCCAATATCTATCCAGGTATAGTAAACACTAATTTTACTTTTATAATATCTTTTGGTAAATACTCCATCTGCATTTTTTTTAAACCGATTTTTTTTATATTGAACTGCCATAACTTCATCGTAATCATATTTAACATCATCTATAACAACATACCCAGAACCCTTAGCTTTAAAACTATTGGTTTTAAATACATTACACTTAGTTACATTGCCTTTAATGATTTTACCATCCATTAATTCCACAAACTCTTCTTCTTCATCAAAAGATAATTTTGTAGCGATTGTAAGATTTGTATTTTTAAGAGGAGTCTTAAAGCTTACTAAAAAAAAACATGCGATAAAGAGTAAACTTGTGACGATAATTTTCATACTATTATTTTAAATTTTATATATTAATCAACTATTCATTTTTTCAATTACGCTACCAACATCCTCATTGGATGCAATGTTCTTGTAAAAGGGTTTAATACCAATCCCAACGATCCCAATGTTGTTGCCCCAAGCAAAGGCTCATCTCCTTCTTCACCATACACTACAGGCGCAGGGCCGCCTTCTCCTCCAAATTCAAAATACGCACTACACACTTTTCGCTTTAATACACTTCCATCGGCTAAAGAAAAACTCATTTCTTTATATGGCTCTATTTCCAATTCGTCTAAAATTTTGCCCGGCACCAAACTATATATTGCTCCGCTATCTACCAAAAAGTTTACCTCTGCAGTCTTTTCAGATTTGCGGTGTTCTTTTACGGTTAATATAGCGTTTGTTATTCCCATTAATTGTTTCTTATTACCGCATTCCTACACTCCTCAATTATCGCATCCACTTTTTCTTTTGTTAAATGCTCTCTATAATTTTGTCCTAGTTGCATCATAGGTGCGTACCCACATGCGCCCAAGCACTCTACTGTTTTTAATGTAAACATTTTATCGGCAGTTGTTTCGCCTACTTTTATGTTTAGCTTTTGCTTTATATAATCTGTAATATCATCGCTTCCATTTATCATGCACGGTCCAGTATGGCAAACTTCAAAAACATATTTGCCCACAGGTTTTAAATTGTACATGCTGTAAAAACTTGCCACTTCATATACTTCTATCGGCTCTATGTTTAACAACGAAGCCACATAATCCATCACAGGCACATCTAGCCAACCGTCAAAAGTATCTTGCGCTATATGCAATACAGGTAACAACGCACTTTTTTGTTTGCCTTCGGGATACCTTGTAATTATTTTTTGTACCTCAGCTATTTTATCGTCTGAAAATTTAATGCTCATTTTTATTTTGCGCTTTTAATTTTTTTACATCAAGTAAATCTTGATCTCTTCCTGCATTTTCTTTATTAATAATTAGTTCATGAAACCCAATAAAATTGGTTGGTATTCCATTCATTTGTACAATTCGCTTATTTTTATAGGCGTCATCAAAGTTTACTCCATTCAAATCATTTAAAATATCTATCCTTATTGGTTCGTAGCCAAGTTGGGTTATCATGTTTTCATTTAAAAAATCTTCGATTTTAAAATTTAAAGAGCCGAACCCAAAATCTTTTAAAATTTGTAAAAGCTTAAAAGCGTTTTCTTCATTTTTATTTATACAAATATCCAAGTCTTTAGTTGTACGAGGATATCCATGAATACTTACAGCAAACCCTCCGATAACCAAGTATTGTAAATCATATTTATTACACAACACTATAAAATCCTCAAAATCTTTTTGAAATTCAGGCATTTTATTTTTCATAAAACTTCTCTTTTAAAAGTATGTATTACTTTTTGAATTCTCGGCAAATCAAATTCATTACTTCCAAAATAGTTTAACTTTCTTAAATCAAATGCTTCTTTTAACCTTTCTTCAAAAGAAAGAGTTGAGATATATAATATTTTGTCTGCCTCAGCTTCATCAAATGAGACTTGCTTTGAAAAAATTTTTATTTGCCTAACTTTATCCATAATGTATTTTAATAAAATTAAAGTATAAAACAAAAAGCATTTTAAACTTCACATTTGCACATCTGCAAATTGGCAAATTTGCTCTTACGCATCCAACTCCCCCGCTATCAAATTCAAACTACTCATCGTTATTACCGCATCACTTAGCATACTTCCTTTTATCAATTCAGGATATGCTTGGTAATAAATAAAACATGGTCTGCGAAAATGTAATCGATACGGAGTGCGTCCACCATCGCTTATCAAATAATAACCCAACTCTCCATTACCACCTTCTACAGATGAATATACTTCGCCAACTGGCATTTCTGTTTCGCCCATTATAATTTTAAAATGGTAAATCAATGCTTCCATTTTTGTATAAACGTCTTTCTTCTCAGGCAAATAATATGCAGGAACATCAGCATGATAAATATCTGCTTCAGCACCTTTAAAACCTTGCACTTTTTGGTATGCCTGTTTTATAATTTCTATACTCTGCCACATTTCATCTTGCCTTACCAAAAAACG
>JAYSOC010000417.1:0-3560 GCA_043723285.1 Ferruginibacter sp.
TTTATTTTACACTCACGCAATGCAGAACAGCTGTCATGATAAGTAGCTTTTGTATGAAGCGATGCACCAAAATTTTCTACTTTTAACACATCTATTAAAAATTCGCTAAACTCAAATGTTCTAGCAGCAAGGTCTTTTATTTTATTGAGGTTAACGCCGTTTTCAAACAATGTAGGATAATAATTTCTTATAAAACCCACACAGCTTGCACTTGGCGCTACCACATAATCTGCATGATCAAAATCTTTTAAAAATTTTTCTGCTACAGCCCTACTCTCATCGCAAAAGCCAGCATTAAAAGCAGGTTGGCCGCAACAAGTTTGGTTTGTATTGTACGCTACTTCGCAGCCAGCTTTCTCTAATACTTTTACCATATTAAAAGCTGTAGTTGGATATAACTGATCTACAAAACAAGGAATAAATAATTGTACTTTCATTTAGAAATTAGAAATATTAGAAATTAGTGTTTTGAAAAAATTAATTTGTCCAATCTTCTAATACTATGTCTTTAATTTTTTCGAAATGTTTGATATTGTTTGTAACCATTATAAGGTTATGCGTAACAGAAGTAACTCCAATTAAAAGATCAAAATCATCTAGAGGTGTTCCTTCCCGTTGCAATCTTGCTTTTTTTTTTGCAAAAAGGTCTAATGAATTAAAAATGGGTAAAATTTGTACTCCCGTTAAAAAATTATCTAAAGCAATTTTATTCTTTTCAGGTTTTTCACTTTTTTCAACACCAAATTTTAGTTCGGCTAAAGTCATTTCAGAAATGAAACAATCATCTTCAGATATATTATCAAATTTTTGTTGTAAGTTAAATTTGCCTTTCAAATAAAAAATAATAATATTGGTATCAATCAAATATTTTTTCAAAATGATTCAATTTTTCTTGTTGCCAATCTACTATTCCTTATTTCTTCTATTATTTCCTCTCCAGTTTTTTCTGATTCAAAAGCCCCAAATGCTTTTTTAATGGAAGATTTCTTTTTTTTAAGATTAGTTTTTACTGAGTTGGATAGTTTTGAAATGAGATCTAATTTGTTACTTGTACTCAAATTCTCCAAGAGTCCGATATAACTATCTAATAAAGCTGTATTATTTTCTGAAGTATTCATATAGTAAAATTACAAAAAATACATAAATATTTACAAATAACATTTTAAAACGAATCCACCATTGCCATCATTTTTAAAGCCGCAGCCGCAGCTTCTTCGCCTTTGTGTCCGTTCTTTCCACCCATTCTTTCTTTGGCTTGTTCTTCATTATCTACTGTAAGCACAGCAAAAATGGTAGGCACAGGCAATGTTGTGTTCAGTTGCATGATGCCTTGTGTTACGCCTGCACATACATAATCGAAATGTGGCGTATCACCTTTTATTATACAACCCAATACAATAAATGCATCAGGAAAATGAATGCTCTTTGGTTGAAATTTATCTAGCTTTTCTATTTCTAATAAAAAATCTTCATCCAATAATTCTTCTTCTTCTTGCTCCTTTAAATTTTGCCAATATTTATTTACGGCAAAAGGCAATTCGAATGCACCAGGCACAGTTAATGTTTTAAAAGCTACGCCATTTTCTTTCAACTTTTTTATGGCGCCTTCTTCCAAAACGTCCACTACATCAGCATTCCATTCTGTTTTTACAATTACAACAAAGGCATCCTTAAGTTGGATGCCTGTTGTATCAGTTAGTTTATTTGTACTTACTGCCATTATTTTTTATTTTATTTTGTTACACCTAGTGCTGCTAATTTTTTATCTATTTCGCCACTTTGTACTGCTTGAAAACTTGGATAATTATCTTTTAAGTTTTGATACAATTCTGTTGCATCTTTTGTTTTTTGAAGATAAACTGCATAATCGCCCGCAGTCACCAAAGCATCGGCAGTAAACGCTTCATCTTTTGTATTTATGCTTGCCGCTTTTTTATAAGCACTCAATGCTTCATCACTCTTTTTCAATTCGGAATAAGAATGACCAAGCATCATATACTTTTTTATTTCTGTTTGGTATGCTCCGTGCGAATCAAAATCGTTCAAATATTTGATGGCTTTTTCAAACTCTTTTGTTTGCAAATAAGCAGCACCTACTAAATAGCTTGCTCTATTTGCATTAAGCGTACCGCCATATTCACTTATTACTTTCAATAAGCCAGTAATATTTTTACCATCAAGCGTACCACCGTTTAATGCAGTATTTGCCGAATCTTTACTAAACGAAGCGCTTATCATTTTGTCCGTCAAATTTTCTGCAGGAAAAATAGCTTCCGCAGCTTTCACCTCTTTTGGTTCGCTTACCAACTTTTTATAGCCGTACCAGCCACCAACTAAAAGCACCAATGCGCTAATGCCATAAATTATAGGCTTGCTGTATTGTGTTAAGAAATCTTTTTTTACAGTTTCTGTTACAATTTCTGCTGTGTCAACTGTTGTGTTCTTCTCTGCCATGTTTGTTTTATTATTTATTGTAAAAATGCCTTCATTTTTTAGGCAATGTTTTAATCGGTTATGTATGGATAATTTTCTTCAACATATACATCCTTTAGCAATTCATCTTCATCTGGCCAAGGACTATCTTCTGCAAATTGTACTGCTTCTTCCACTTCTGCTTTTACTCTATCATTAATCACTTCTATTTCCGCATCGGGTACGGCATACTCTGTTTGCAATACTTTTAATACATGTTCTATTGGGTCTCTTTGTTTGTATTCCTCTAATTCTTCTTTTGTTCTATACTTCGATGGGTCACTCATACTATGACCTTTGTAACGATATGTTTTAATTTCGAGTAAGGTAGGACCACCTTTTTCTCTTGCTCTGTTTACTGCCCTCAATACCGCATTGTGTACATCTTCTGGGCTCATACCATCAACAGTATCTGCAGGCATTTCGTATGCATCAGCCATTTTATAAATATCCAATGTTTTGCTCGTACGTGCTACAGATGTACCCATGGCGTAATGGTTATTTTCGCAAATAAACACTACCGGCAAATCCCACAACATAGCCATATTAAATGTTTCGTGCAACATTCCCTGCCTTGCCGCACCATCGCCAAAATAACAAAGCACCACATTTTGCGTACCTCTATATCTTTCCGCAAATGCCAAACCAGCACCAGTTCCAATTTGTGCACCCACAATTCCGTGCCCGCCAAAAAAGCCAACATCCACACCAAAAAAGTGCATACTTCCACCTTTTCCTTTGCTACAACCCGTTGCTTTTCCGTACAATTCAGCCATACAACTTTTTGCACTCACTCCCTTTGCAATAGCCAAAGCATGAGCCCTGTATGCCGTTATCATCTTATCATCTGGCGTAGTAGCAGTCATACAACCAGCCGCAACAGCCTCTTGCCCAATATACAAATGGCAAAAACCACGTATTTTTTGCATTCCATATAATTGCCCCGTTTTTTCTTCAAAACGACGCATCAATAACATCAATTCGTACCAATAAAGGTAGGTTTCTTTAGAAAACTTTGTTGCCAAGCTAGTGTATTTTAGGGTGCAAATATATGAAATAACATGTTAGAAAAAAGCGTTTATTGATAA
>JAYSOC010000418.1:0-3558 GCA_043723285.1 Ferruginibacter sp.
GCACCCAATTTTTATTCCAATGCTTTTTCTACCATAAAGTCTAACACATCTGGTTCAATGGTAAGTGCTATACCTTCTATCTCAAATAATTTTTTAAACTGCTTTACCAAAGAATTTTTTGGTTCGGTAAGAATATTTCTCAGCGTTTCTGCATCTAGCGGATTTAAATAAGTTACCACAGGCAAACGACCAAGCAACTCTGGTATCAACCCAAACGTTTTTAAATCGGGCGCACTAATGTATTGCAATAAATTATCTTCTTGAAACTGCTGCAAGCCTTTGTTTACATTAAAACCAATGGCATTGGTATTTACCCGGCGAGCAATAATTTTATCTACGCCACTAAAAGCACCACCACAAATAAATAAAATATTTTGTGTGTTTACTTTTACCAATTTTTGCTCGGGATGTTTACGTCCGCCTTGTGGTGGTACAAGCACATCGCTGCCTTCCAATAATTTTAACAAGCCTTGTTGTACACCCTCGCCACTCACATCTCTTGTTATGCTTGGGTTATCGCTTTTGCGAGCCACTTTATCTATTTCATCTATAAATACAATGCCTTTTTCTGCCGCTGCTACATCGTAATTGCAAGCTTGCAGCAAGCGACTAAGCATACTCTCCACATCTTCGCCCACATAACCAGCTTCTGTAAATACAGTAGCATCCACAATTGCAAATGGTACATTAAGCATGCGAGCAATGGTTTTTGCCAACAATGTTTTTCCTGTACCAGTTTCGCCTACCATAATAATGTTGCTCTTTTCTATTTCAACATCATTCTCTATTTTTTGGTTTAATCTTTTGTAATGATTATACACTGCTACGGCTAGTATTTTTTTGGCATCTTCTTGCCCTATTACATATTCATCTAAAAACTTCTTTATTTCTATAGGTTTTCTTATGGTGAGTTTGTAAGAAGATGCTGGTTTTTGCTCTTCGGCAGGCACGCCAATTTCTTGACCAATAATATCTTGCGCATGTTCTACACAGCTTTCGCAAATATGCCCATCTTGCCCAGCTATCAAAATTTTTACTTCGTCTCTGTTTCTTCCACAAAAAGAACAATGAAGAATTTGTTGTTTAGCCATAATCGTAAATTTAAATACAGTGTTTGTTTGCTATTTGTGGGGGTTTTGCAAAGATAAGAACCTTATACAAAAATACATAGACAAATTATTATGTGGAAAAGTTGCATTTTTAAAGTTTTTTTTACACGCTTATCGTAAATTTTGACACGCCTATGCCCAAAACTGCACGTTTATGAATTAGTAATGCTGAAATACTAACCTAGCCTTCGTTGGTCAACTTCAACTTTCGTGAGTACCCATAGCCACGAACCGTGAGAGCCGAGGCCTGGTCTGCGACCAGCCGACCAAGCAAAAGAAAGAACGTAAATAAAATTTAAAATATTTTCAAATAGGCTTTGCTGGTCGCAGACCATGCAAAGGCTTGTAAGAATGGTAAGGAAATAGCGAGCAATATAAAAAATATGAAGCGTCCAAATGTTGTAAAAAAATACACATTTGGACGCTTCACTTTAAACAAAAATTTATTCAAACAAAGCATCCAACTCCACAATGCTTTGCACAAGCTCGTTGCTGTATTTATTTTGCTGCACACCATACGGGCAAATAATAGTTGGGAAAATTGTTTTGTTAGTACCTGTAAAATATTTAAAGGAAGTTATTTTATACCGCATCATTTTTCCGCAGAAAATATTTTCCTACAACTGGGAGTTTAGAAAACTCTTTATGCTCTACCAAAGTAAGAAACCAACAATAAATGGCTATTAAAACAGTAGCCAATGCAAGACTAAAATATGTATTGGAAACGAAATGAGTAATGCCTTTATGTAAGAAAAATATTAATACAACAATAACGATATACGTCGATAATTTTTTCCATGCATAGGGTACATAATAATATTTTTGTCCCCAAATAAAAGAGATAACCATCATACTGCCGTAGCAGAAAAATGTAGCCCAAGCGGATGCTATAAAACCAAAACGTGGAATAAAAATAATATTGATAAGAATAGTAATGCAAGCACCAATTAAAGTTACCCAAGCCCCATAAATTGTTTTGTTGCTAAGCTTATACCAAATACTTAAATTATAATAAATACCAAGAAATACATTTGCCATTAATAAAATAGGTACTACCACCAAACCTTCCCAATATTTTGGACCAATAAAATATTTCCAAATGGGTATAAACAAACTTACTGCAAGAAACATGATGGAAATAATTATCACAAAAAATTTCATTACCCTTGCATACACTTTTTGAGGATTTGCACCCTCTGCTTGTTTAAAGAAAAAAGGCTCTGCACTCATTTTAAATGCTTGTATAAAAAGTGTGATTAGAATAGCCAATTTGTAAGATGCATTGTAAATACCTACTTGCTCTTGCTTAAACATTTCTGTGCCAGGCAGCCACCAACGTAGCATTAACCTATCCATTGTTTCATTTATCATTCCGCCCATGCCTACTAAAATTAGTGGTAGTGCATATATCATCATCTGTTTCCACAATACTTTATCAAAGTTGAAACGCACTTGCAAAATTTCTTTCCATAAAAATAAAAGTGTAATTATTGATTGAACCAAATTGGCCAATATTACATATGTAATTGGATTTGTGCTTGGGTTATAAAATGTAAGCACCCAACTTGTAGGATTATTGGCAAATTGATTTGGGCAAAAACCAACAAAAAACCAAGTGAGAAAAATATTTACCAAAATGCCAATCACCTTTGCTGCTGCAAATTTCTTCGGTCTGCTTTCTTGCCTTAGCCTTGCAAAAGGAATGGCTGATAAAGTATCTACTGCAATTACCCATATCATCAATTTTATCATCATGGGAAATTCCTCCAAGCCAATAATTTTTGCTAGAGAAATTTTATTTGCCCATAATATTATGGTAAAAAGAATGGTAGAAAAAAATAATGACAAAAATGCTGTGCTGTACAGTTTATTATTATTTTCTTGTTTGCCAGAAAAGCGAAAGTATGCCGTTTCAAAACCATAAGTAAATAATACATTGAAGATTGGTATTAATGAATATATCAAACCAATTTTTCCATAATCGCTGGCATTAGCAAGTGTATATGTAAGAAAGGGCGTAAGCAAATAATTAATAAACTTAGCAGCAATAGTGCTTCCACCATACCACAACGTTTCTCCTGCTAATTTTTTTATACCGCTCAATGATTATTTTTTTTCAAAAGTAAGGAATTGATTGTAGGAATTCGCCTATGGCGAATTCTTTATCGTATTCGCCACAGGCGAATACCTACGTACACGCCGCAGGCGAATACCTACGTACACGCCACAGGCGTGTACCTACGGCGCAAACCTTTTATCTTTTGTAAAACTTGTATCTGTAAGTGTAAACAAAAAAAGTACCAATTGTTTTTTTTCTCTCTCCGTCATGTGTATTTTTTTTTGCAACAATGGGTCAAGGTTTATTAATGCTGTGTCTAGATTTGTATAATGGTCTATTACTTTATCCAAAGATCCAAAACTGCCATCGTGTATATAAGGCAGTGTGAGT
>JAYSOC010000419.1:0-3554 GCA_043723285.1 Ferruginibacter sp.
CGCTCATGACCACCGCCATCCATTTGTGCCGTTACTTTTACACGAGGATTTTTTCTGCGTACATACAATGCTCCCACACCTTTAGGACCGTACATTTTATGCGCCGTAAAAGCCATTATATCTATACCATCTTTTATTACATTTACCGGTATTTTACCCACTGCTTGCACAGCATCTGTGAAAAATAATACACCATGTTTTTTTGCAATAGCACCTATTTCTTGTATAGGGTTAATTACGCCAATTTCATTATTTGCATACATGATAGAAATCAAAATCGTAGTTGGTTTTATAGCCGCTTCTAGTTCTTTTAAATCTATTAACCCTTCAGCATTTACTTGAAGGTAAGTTACTTCGCCACCTAATTTTTCTATGTGCTTGCAAGTGTCCAACACTGCTTTATGCTCTGTAGTGGCTGTAATAATATGATTGCCTTTTTGGGCATACATTTCAAACACACCCTTTATACCAAGGTTATCGCCTTCTGTTGCACCGCTTGTAAAAATAATTTCTTTCGGGTCTGCACCTATCAATTTTGCCACTTGCTCACGAGCATAATCCACAGCTTCTTCCGCTTTCCACCCAAAAGGATGGTTACGGCTAGCTGCATTTCCATAATCTTCTAAAAAGTATGGGGTCATAGCCTCCAAAACCCTTGGGTCCATTGGCGTTGTAGCGTTATTATCTAAGTAAATCGGTAATTTTAACATCTATCTTTTTATAATTTATATGCAAATTTACTACAAACGGCTTACTTTGGGTTTGCTAATTAAGAAATAAATAAAAACACATGCTAAAACCCGAGCACATAGGCATTGCCGTAAAAGATTTATCAATATCTGTTCCGTTGTTTGAAAAACTGCTCAATAGTCAGTGCTACAAGACAGAAACCGTAGAAAGCGAAGCCGTAAACACCGCTTTTTTTAAAACTGGCGATACTAAAATTGAATTGGTACAAAGCACTACCGAAGATGGCGTAATCGCAAAATTTATAGAACGCAGAGGCGAAGGCATGCACCATATTGCTTTTGAAGTGGCGGATATTGTTTCAGAAATGGCTCGCCTACAGGCAGAAGGTTTTGTACTACTCAACGAAAAACCAAAACTCGGTGCCGATAATAAACTCGTTTGTTTTTTGCATCCAAAGGGTACGAATGGGGTGTTGGTGGAGTTGTGTCAGGAGAGGAAGAGTTGAAGGTTGAAGGTTCATCAAACGGATGCCAACTTTTTAAAAGTTGGCATCCGTTTGATGAGGTTGCGGGTTGGTGGGTTACGGGTTGCGGGTTTTTTCAGAGTTTTGTGCTTGCATCATTTTGCAAAGCAAAATATCTTACCGCCTTACATTTTTATAAAATGCCTTCACGTCTTCTCGGCAAAAAAAATAAAAAATTAATTTGGGCTGTGAGCTGAAAACCATTGTTGAGCATTTGTTCGGTCTCCTTCGCTGTTCCGTACATGTGCATATGCCTATCGGCATGCACATGCACATCGCTCAGTCCACCGCAGCTCTTCAGCGGTAAATCTTTTCTTGTCCCTATGCTTGCATAGGGATTCAACTTTTATTATGCAATAGATATACATTGTATGAATAAAAATATTTTTATGAATTTATATCCGTGAAAATTAGTGTTGTTCGTGGCTGAAATTTATAAATTAACTATTACAACCTTTCGTTATTTTTGCAACTCATAAACACACACTTCAATGAAATTTGCTGTAGTTATTTTCCCTGGTTCCAATTGTGATAGAGATATGCTAGATGCGCTGCAAAACGATTTACAGCAAGATGTTATACCGCTTTGGCACAAGGATAGCGATATATCTATGTTGACTACTGAAGATTGTATTGTATTGCCAGGTGGGTTTAGTTATGGAGATTATTTGAGATGCGGCGCTATAGCACGTTTTAGCCCCATGATGAAAAGCGTAATAGAATTTGCCAATACAGGTGGAAAAGTTTTGGGTGTATGCAATGGTTTTCAAATATTGTGCGAAAGTGGTTTATTGCCAGGCGCATTGTTAGCCAATGCCAACCAACAATTTATATGCAAAAATGTTTTTATAAAAAATTCCAATAATCCTTCCTCTCAACCGCTCATGATACCCATAGCACATGGAGAGGGTAGATATTATGCAGCAGATGATGTGTTAAAATCATTGGAAGACAACAAACAAATTATTTACAAATATTGTGATGCCAATGGAGAAATAAATGCTGATGCGAACCCGAACGGCACAACAAATAATATTGCAGGCATAAAAAATGCCGCAGGCAATGTATTTGGTATGATGCCACATCCAGAAAGAGCTTGTAGCAATTTGTTGGGCAATGAAGATGGAAGACAAGTGTTTAAAGAGTTATTAGGTGTAGCAATAAGAGAAGCAACATTAGCTTAGTTAACCCGCAACCTGCCTACCTCAGGCAGGCCCGTAACTCTCAAGCCCGTAACTAACATTTAACAAAACGCTTTAAAACAAAAGATTCAATTTCGTTGTACATATAAATACAAAATAAAAACATGAAAAAAATTATCCTTTCTTTAGTTGTATTATTTTTTGTGATAGCAGCAAATGCACAGATAGAAAATCCAGTAACATGGATATACGCTGCAAAAAAAATAAGTAAAGATATTTATGAATTGCACATGACTGCAACAATTCAGCCCAAGTGGCATGTTTATGCACAAGAAGCAGGAGATGGCCCCGTACCTACTAGTTTTAGTTTTGATAAAAGCCCTTTGATAAAATTAGATGGAAATGTAAAAGAGGTTGGTAAAATGGAAAAACAATACGACCCTAATTTTAAATCTACTTTAAATTTTTATGCAAGTAAAGTTGACTTTGTACAAAAAATAAAGATGAAAGCATTGGCCACTACAATGGCAAAAGGAAAGGTTACCTATATGGTTTGTAACGATAAAAAATGTCTGCCACCAAAAGATGTAACATTCGCCATAAAAATAAATCCAAAAGGATAAATAAAATTAGAAATAAATTTATATCCCGATTTTGTGTCGGGATTTTTTATAAAATTAATAATATGCGTTTTTTTAGGATCAACTTTTTACTTGTTATACTTTCTACATTTTTTACTTCACTTGCTTTTGCGCAAGATAGTAGTATTGTAAAATGGATTGCCACAGCAAATAAAATTGCTGACGGTAAATACGAAGTAACTTACAAAGGAGCTATAAAAAAAGGTTGGTACCTATATAGCATCGATAATAAAACGCTAGAAATAGAGGGCGTTAAAGCAGTGTATGATTCTAGTTTTATAAAAGCAAATGAATTTGCATTAATTACAAATAGCAAAGAAATACAAGATGCCATTTTTCAAAGTAAAGTGCAAGTAGTAAGTGATAGTATTTCATTTTCAGAAAAAATAGATTTTATTATCCAAGTCCCATCTAGCTTGGATGTAGAAATAAATTATTCTGTTGCTAATGGGGTAGAATTGAATACAGAAAAGCCTTCAGTAAAAATTACTACTGGCGAAAAGTCGAGTGTTACTGCAACTTCCAACAGAATATTAATACCAACCATAAATATCGATA
>JAYSOC010000420.1:0-3538 GCA_043723285.1 Ferruginibacter sp.
TCCGTATTTTATAATATTACTTCCAGCGAACATCCATTTTGATGTTCAATAATACATTTACCATCAAAAGCCTCTACTCGTTCTTTTAGTTTTGTAAAAGCTTCACTTATTTTATTAATATTAAAAGAAGGTCTTTCTCCATCATCTTTGATCAGCATTACAATTTTGCCATCTTTCTCATTAATGTTTATAGAAACTTTTTCAACAGTCTTGCATTTTAAAATATTAATAGTTTGTAACTGCACTATTTGGTATAAAATATTTTGAGTGCTTATCGAAACTTTATTTATCGAATCGGTATCTATATTAACATCGCATTTTATTTCATAATGATCTTCTATCAACAAAACTAAATCATGCATTAAATTTGCAAACCCAATATTTTTTAGCATAAATGGAGAAATGCTAGAGGCTAATGTTTTTACTTCCCAGAGGGCTTCTTTCAATATCGCTTCTGCTTCTTCTATAAAACCAATGCCATCATCACTTATTTTTCTTTTTGCCATTTTAATATGAAGCTGCACCGCTGCTAGCATCTGGGCAATATTCTCATTTAATGAATAGCTTATTTCTAACCTTTCATTTTCATCGTCGGTAATAATATTTTTAAGCAATATTATTTGATGTGGATTTTCTTTTAGTTCTCCTTCATTCATCATACTCTCTTTTAACTTAGGGGGTGCTTAATTTCTAGCTCTCTATTTTATTTTTTGCTTTTCTTCCATAACTTCTTTCATGGCTTGTTTACAATTTTCGTTTAGTTCATTATTTAGTAAAATAATATTTTCAATGTCGGTATTGCTTTTTGCTTTTTGCTCTATGTCCTTTAACAATGGTTCTAAATGCTTCGCTCCCATAATAAGTATGGCTGATTTTATTTTGTGCGCTAGCTTTGCTATATCTGGATATGCTGTTTTTTCTACTGCATCATTAAGCTCTGCTAGGTAGATTGGTACTTGTTGTAAAAGATAGCCAAGCATTTCTGTAATAGCAGCTTTTTTGCCATGCATGGTTTCTTTTAAATTATGAAGATTGGTTACTTGTCCTACTTGTTTTAATTGAGAAGCAATAGAAGCTCTAAGTGTTTCATAAATACTTTCAAATAATTTACTAGCATCAATTGGTTTCGAAATATATTCATTCATGCCCATTTTCAAACACTTTTCCCTTTCTCCTGGCAATGCATGAGCTGTAAGCGCTATAATTGGCACATTGCTTTCTAGCACTTCTCTAATATATTTGGTGGTTTCGTACCCATTCATATCTGGCATTTCTATGTCCATTAATATTAAATCATATTCTTGCTCTTCTAAAAGTTCTAATGCTAATTTTCCATTGAGCGCTATATTTGCATTTATGCCATATTCCGAAAATAAATGTTCTATTAATTTTATATTAAGTACATCATCTTCTACCAATAAAATTTTCATTTTTACAATTTCATTAAAATGAATTTTCTTTATTGGTGCTGTAATGGTTTCTTGTACAAGCGTATTGGCATCAAAATGCTCTCCAAGTTTTTCATCTAATATTTGTACTATCTTTTCGCCAGATGATTTTATGGCTTGCAAAAATATCTTTCCCTTCTCCGATTTTTCCATTTCTAATAATGCAGACGAAAAACCAATGATGCTATTTAGAGGAGTGCGTATTTGATAACTTATCTCAGTTAAAAAATTCAATTCATTGCTGGTTATATTTTCTGTAATCATATTTTGAATGGTGATTTCTGTTTGTCTAATAATAATACTTTGGTTTATTAATACATCTAAAACATCGGGCACTACATAATTTCTTGTTATACAATTGCTAGCTCTTTCTGCCATTACTGTTTTTGCAAAGCTCGCATCTGTTTTGTCTAAAATATATATTAATGAAATGTATTTTTCTTTTGTTTGAAGAGCGGCTAATAGCGGTGTACCTATACTTTTATACACTTCAGCATTTATAAATGCCATGTCAAATCGTTGTACAGACAAAGTTTCTAATAGGCTACCATTATTTGTAGCAAACTCAACTGTACAATTTACGCCACACTTTGAAAATGCTTTTTGTGTTGCTTGGTTATGACTGTTTCCATTTTCCAAAACCAATATTTTTACATTTTCTTCCAACATATTTAACTATAAATTTTATTTATTTTAAAATAAAGATTGTCGCAATATTTACTTTGCCATGGCAGAAAAAAGTTCTTTTGCATTTATAGGTTTTGTTATAAAATCGTTCATGCCACATGCAAGTACTTGCTCTTTTGTTTCGGAAAATGCATTTGCTGAAACACCAATTATTTTCACTTTATTATCTTTTAGAGTTGTGCGTATATAACTTGTTGCAGCAAACCCGTCCATCTCTGGCATTTGAATATCCATCAAAATAAAATCAATGTCTTTTTCTGTTTCAAAAATATTTATACATTCTTTTCCATTATTTGCGATAAGAATATTGAAACCTTCCGATACTAATATTTCTTTTAAAATAAACTGGTTCAAAATATCATCTTCAGCAATTAATATTTTCTTTCCCTTTATGGCTTCAAAACCTGTAGGATAATTGTTTAATGAAGAATTTGCATTATTTCCAACTTTAACTTCTTTATTTAAAACATTGCTTATACCAAAAGGCAAAGTAAAATAAAATGTTGTTCCTTCACCTATTTCACTTTTTACCTTTAGCTCGCCACTCATTAAAGATATGAATTTATAGCATATGTTTAGTCCTAATCCTGTTCCGCCATATTTTCGAGAAATACTCGAATCCGCTTGTTCAAATGCATCAAACACTTTCTCCAACTGCTCTGGCATCATTCCTATGCCTGTATCTTTTACAGAAAAATAGATAGAACAGTTATCTGCACCCGTTTTTGTTTGTTTTATAGTAAGTATTATTTTCCCCTTTTCGGTAAATTTAAAAGCGTTGCTCAATAAATTTAGCAATATCTGTTTTATTCTTAGCGCATCGCCAATTAATAAATTTTGTGTAGTTATTTCATTTTCTATAAAAAAACCTACATATTTTTCGCCCAACTGTATTTCTGCAAAACTCGAAAAATCTTTTAAAACATCATCCATAGAAAAAGGAATTTGCTCCAGTTCTACCTTGCCCGATTCTATTTTTGCAATATCTAAAATATCATTTATTACGTCTAATAAATGATTTGCAGATGAATTTATTTTACTAATGTAATCTTTTTGAACAGTATTCGGATTTGTTTTTTGTAATAAATTATTTAATCCAATTACAATGCCAAGCGGTGTTCTTATTTCGTGCGACATTGTAGATAAAAATACCGATTTCATTTTATCTGCCGACTCAGCTCTTTCTTTTTGGTAGGTTAATTCCTGTGTTCTATTGGTTACTATTTCTTCGAGTTGCTCTTTGTATTTATTTAAAGCATCTTCTGCTATTTGTCTATCTCTAATTTCTATTTGTAAATCTTTATTTTTGGCTAATAATATTCTATTTCTATGTCGGTCTCTAAAAATCTTATCGTATTGCAAAGATATTTTACTAATAAATGGACCAATGCCAAAGCCGCTCC
>JAYSOC010000421.1:0-3534 GCA_043723285.1 Ferruginibacter sp.
GTATAAATTGTATTGATAAATAAAACAGCACAGAAAATTATAACAATTGCAGGAACTACGGGGTAACCCCACACTTTATACGGTCTTGATGCATCGGGCATTTTTTTTCTTAAAATAAAAACTCCTGCAATAGTAAGTACATAAAAAATTACTACTACAAAAGAAACCATGTCTAACAAATCGCCATACTTTCCGCTCAAACATAAAGCACAAGCCATGGCACATTGTATCCACAATGCAAATTCTGGCACAGCATTTTTATTCAACGTTCCTGCTTTTTTAAAAAACAAACCATCTTTTGCCATGGTGTTGTAAACTCTGGCGCCAGCTAATATTAACCCATTGTTGCAACCAAATGTAGAAATCATAATCATTACAGCAATTATTATCGTACCTACATTTCCAAAAATAACTTTGGATGCAGCTAAGGCTACTCTATTATTTTCTGCATGAGCAATATCATTTAATGGCAAAACTGCTAAGTACATTAAATTTGCTGCTACATAAATTAACGTTACAATTAGTGTTCCCAAAAATAAACTTAATCCAATATTTCTTTTCGGATTTTTTACTTCGCCAGCTATAAAGGTTACATTATTCCAAGCATCGCTACTAAATATTGATCCCACCATTGCAGCTGCAATACCGCCCATTAAAGCAGCACCAGCAATTGGCACTACAGTAAATCCTTTACTTACATCGCACTTATCAATTAATGAAGTTTTTGTGGCATGCCAAGCATCAGCCCAGTTAGCATTCCAAATATTTCCGTTTGATGCTAATAAAAAACCAAAAACAATTAAGCCAAATAATGAAAGCAATTTTACTGATGTAAATAATGTTTGAATTATTTTGCCACTTTGTATTCCTTTTGTATTTATAAAAGTAAGCAACACAATTAAAACGATTGATACAATTTGTGCAGCACTTATAGAAAAATGTGTAGCCACACCACAATCATTTGTACCTGTTTGTATTTGCCATAAAATATTTGTTTCGCTTAATTGAGGAACTAGGTAAGCAGAAAACTTACTAAACGCTACGCCAACCGCAGCAATAGTTCCCGTTTGTATTACCGCAAAAAAACTCCACCCATACAAAAACCCAGCCAACGGATTAAAAGCTTCTTTCAAATAAACATATTGCCCACCAGCTTTTGGAAACATGGCGCTCAATTCGCCATAACTCAATGCAGCGGTAAGTGTCATAAAACCAGTAATGAGCCAAACAGCAATAAGCCAACCTGCGCTGCCTACATTACGAGTTATATCTGCACTTACAATAAAAATGCCCGAGCCAATCATAGAGCCTGCTACAATCATTGTAGCGTCTAATAATCCGAGTGAGGGTTTAAAATCGTTGGTAGTATCTGCCATGGTAGTTGTTTAGGATGGCAATATAGTAAAAATGCTTTCTACAAAGCGAAAAACATTTACAATAAAAATATTAATGCTACAAAAAAGTATTTGATCAATAAAAATTGAAATGGGGAAACCTTTGAAAAAATATAAAATCGAATTATTTCTTCTCACTAAACACCATATTCATCCCTTTTATTACATCGTCTGTAACATTAAGCGATTGATCTTTGTAGAGCATATAATCCATGCCTGTACCAGTGGTAAGAATGTATTGGTACTTTTTATCTTTATTGTATTCCAATAAAAAGTCTTTTAATTTTTTTTGAATATCATCTAAAAACTTATAACTGCGCTCCGTTAAATTTTGGGTAAGGTTTTGCTTTTTTGCTTCCATTTGTTGCTGGGCTTGTTGCAACTCGCCTTGCATTTTTTCTGCTTCTTGTTGTGTGATAGCGCTACCCTTTTTTTGAAACTCAGCTGCCCTATTTTGCAAACCAACTATTGCATTGCGCCAATCTGCTTCTATTGCTTTTTGTTCTTTTTCTAGTTCTTGCCTTTTGTTTTTTATGAAAGAAATTTTTTCGTTTAACGAATCTAATTCTACAAATGCAATGGCGTTTTCATTTAATGCAGATGAAAGTATGCTCGTATCTTTTATATTTGAGGAGCTAGTACTACCATTACTTTTATTGCTCGAAAATACTTTTACAAATAAAAAAGCTACAGCTGCAACCAATAATATATTTAATGCTAAGGAAAAATTCTTCATTTATGAGATAATTTAATCTGGCTGCAATATAGGCAAATCGGCTTTTAGAGAGATGTTTTAATACTATAATTTAGGATAATCTTAACCGAAAATTGCAAATCTTTTATTATTTCCTATTTTACCACTTCGCCCAAAACCTTGCCCACACTGCCCGATGGCATTTGTATATGAAGCAATGCAGCAATAGTAGGCGCAATATCTGTCATGTATGTTTCTCTATTTGTTTTACCAGGTTTTATTCCCAAGCCGTAAAATAATAAGGGAATATGCGCATCGTACGGGTTCCATAAACCATGCGTAGTGCCTTTATTGCTGCCATCGAAATAGCCTGGCTTTACTACAAATTGTATATCGCCACTGCGAGATGGTGAATAGCCATTTGTAAGCATTGTTTTCATTGGCTCTGCCAAAGTTGTAGCCGCTAGTTTTTCTATATCGAAAACATTGGTAATAAACGGTTTTGTTTTTAATGTATGAATGATGAGTTCTTTAACATCGTTTACATTTTTGCCTTGTGCTTTTATCAAATCTAGGTCTAAATAAACTTGATAGTTTTGCAAATTCATTACTGCTTTTGAAATACCAAAACTATCTTCTATTATTGTATTTAAATCTTTTGCCAACACACTTTCGCTAAACACACCTGCTGGAATATTGTGCTCTTCTAAAAACCCTGGCACATGCGCCGCTCCATGGTCGGCACTTAAAAAAACGAGGTAATTATCCTTACCCATTTTTGTGTCTAAGTAATTTAAAAAATCGGCAAGATCTTTATCCAACCTCAAATAAGTATCTTCTGCTTCAATAGAGTTTGGGCCAAATGTATGCCCCATATAATCGGTAGAAGAAATACTTACGGCTAAAAAATCTGTAACACTGCCTGCGCCTAATTTTTCGTTTGCAATAGCTTCTTTTGCAAAATTAAAAGTAAATGTAGCAGCGTATGGTGTAAATTTAAAACTGTTGTATTTTGTGGTAGTTATTGCCGACAATGCATAAGGAAATGTATGCGATTTTGTGCCTGGCAAATCTGCTTCGTATGCTTTATCGTCTGCCGTGCTTTGTGTGTAAGTGTTTATAGGAAATAAAGTATTCCAATCTTTGCGCATCATTGTTGCAGCTTCATCTTTTGCATTAAAATTGTTTACCCATGTTGGCAATGCATTCATGTAATAATTGCTGGTTATGTATTTGCCAGTTTTATCGTCGTACCAATATGCTGCATTGGCGCTATGGCCTGCAGGTAGTATAGCGCCTCTATCTTTAAGTGCAATGCCTATTACTTTGCTTGCAAAATTGTTGCTCAATCTAAGTTCGTCGGTAATGGTAGTAGCCCATAAATTTCGTGGGCTCATTTTACCAGCAATATCATTATTGCCTACGCCTTGTACTGTACTATCTTCG
>JAYSOC010000422.1:0-8922 GCA_043723285.1 Ferruginibacter sp.
GTTCAAGATGCCCAAGAAGCCCCTGCCCGACGCCGTGTCGTCAAAGTGTATAATTTTGTAATATAATAAAATAAATCGAATGTAAATAATTAGCCAAAAATATAATATAGCAATATATCAAAAAAATAGTAGGGGGTTTTAAAATGTCGCTTTGTAAATGAAGCGGCATTTTTTATGCAATTTTTTTTGATATAAATCAAATATCGTTTGTATTAAAATAATTTATATTATATTCATACAACTAAATGACCAAAACTGTTAGAGCCATATTAATTTGCCATATGCTTTTGTGTACACTTAATGTATGTGCACAACAACCAGCCTATACATATTACAGCATAAGAGATGGACTTTGTAGCAACGATACTTACAATTGTGTAGAAGATAAAAAAGGATTTTTATGGATAGCTACAGAAAACGGGGTTTCTCGATTTGACGGAAAAACGTTTAAGAATTATACTACCACACAAGGCTTACCGGATAATGATATTTTGAATGTACAAATGGATAACGATGGTGTAATTTGGGTATTGCCTTTTCAGCGTACGCCTGCATATTACGATGAGGAAAAAGATAAATTTATAAATAGTAGTAAAGATGCAGAGTTAAAAAAAATTATTTTAGGTGGAGTAACTAATGCCAATGCAATAAATACTGGCGGTATGGCTTTTTGTAATAATGAAGGTACTTTTTATGTATATAAAAATAAAGTTTGCAATGCGTTTAAAATATCGAGCAGTAAAATAGTTATGGCTGCTTTGCGTATAATTTCTTACGAAGATGAAAAATATTTTGCCGTATCCAACGATTCGTTACGAACATTTTTTAAAGGAAAAATTATACATTCCGCACTGCTCAATAAGCAAATTAGAAGAACTGCTTTTGTAAATAATGAATTATACATTGTAGATTCTACATCGTTATACAAAATAAGTGTGTTGCCCAATGGCGATATTGTACATGTAAAAAATATCAACTTGCCATTTAAAATTTTAGGGTTAAATTTTACAGGAAAACAATTGGCCATATCATCTGGCAGTGGCAATATTTATTTTGCAGATACGGCTAGTTTAGCTTTTAGCGAAAAAGGATTTTCTTTTAATGCCTTGGTAAGATTTATTTACGAAGACAAAACTGGCAATACTTGGATTTGTACACGAGAGAATGGGATTATACGCTACCAGCAAAAAGGAATATTAACCATAATTGAAGAAGCGTATCAACGAAATTTTAATACCATATGTTTTTGGAACAATAAATTGGTAGCGGGCACAAACGAGGGGCAAGTGTATGTGTATAACAAAACCTACGATTATAAAATAGCTACGATAACCAAAGAAAAAAATTATTCGAGTTGGATAAGGCAAGTAGATGTAGGAGATAAAAATTTATTTGTGGCTGCTGAAGGCGGATTGTATAAATTTGATGCAAACCTAAAAGCATCTCCAGTTTTTAATATTGCAAAAAACTACGCTAGCAAAGGTTTTGTGTATTTAGAAGATAGTACCATTGTAACAGGAAATAGTAGCGGTGTAAAAAAGATAAATTATTTTAATTTTAAGTATTCCGATTCTGCTAAAGTGAGGGTGACAGCTTTAGAGGCAGCGCCACAAGGAAATATTTATATTGGCTCTAATACTGGGTTGTATAAATGGGAGCATTATAAAAATATTATTAATTTGGGTGAGCAATTTCTTATTTGTGCAAATAGAGTAAGTGCTCTTGCATTTAATAAAGAAGACAATATTTTGTGGGCAGGGCTTGCCATCGATTCGTTAGTTGCATTGCAAAACGATAAACCTATTGCCATTATTCCACTTGGTATAAAATTGCCTGGCAATGAATGTAGAACATTGTATAGCAAACAAAATGGAACGGTATGGGTTGGTACTAATTTGGTACTTGCAAGAATAAATTATGCTATTAAAAATAATGAACTCGATTATAAAATTTCTGTATTTACTACTGCAGATGGAATAGCGGGAAAACAAATAAATGATATTGCAGAAAGAAACGATACCATATATGTAGCTACAAATGCGGGCATAAGTATTTTACCAGCTAAGCTTAGTTTTAATGTGCCTGATATTTCAGTTATTGTTACTGGTATAAAAATAAATAATGCCGATACATCTTTACAAAATAATTATGACTTACGCCCTTCGCAAAATAATATTGCTATCACATTTTCTTCTGCCGACTTAAGCTCTACATCCGAAAGAATGTATGAGTATAAAATAAATAATGGATTTTGGAATACCATTAGTACAGAAAATATTGCACTACAACAATTGGCACCTGGCACATACACAATACAAATAAGGGCATTAAAAAGAGATGGAAATCCTTCAGAAAAAATAGCTGAAGTAGTTTTTAAAATAAATGCACCAATTTGGAAAAGAATATGGTTTTGGGTGTTGCTCGTTTTTGCGCTAGGTGGTTTAATTTTTTATTTTTTGCAAAAAAGAAATAGAATAAAAAGAGAATTGAGTGTGCAAACATTATTAACAGAAAAAAAATTATCCGAACTTGAATTGCGTGCATTAAAAGCACAGATAAATCCGCATTTTGTTTTTAATTGTCTCAACTCTATAAAATTCCTTAATCATCAAAAACGATTTGCAGAAACAGATATTTACTTAGATAAGTTTTCGTACTTGCTTCGTAAAACGTTGGATTTTTCTGGCTTACAAAAAATACCTTTGGAAGAAGAGTTGGCTTATAGCAAAAATTATTTAGAATTAGAAAAACTTAGGCTAGGCGAAAAATTGAATTATGAAATATTTACTGATGCCAGTATTGATACAACAAAAACTTTGGTGCCGCCAATGCTATTGCAACCATATTTAGAAAATGCCGTAAAGCACGGCATACGACACTTGCCAGGCGAAGAAGGTAAAGTGGTTATTGAAACAACAAGAAATGGAAATAGAATATTATGCAGTATTACTGATAATGGTGTGGGAATAGAACATGCAAAAGCATTGAATAAAATTAATAACCCTAATCACAAAAGCCACGGTAATACACTTCAACAAAGAAGAGCAGAATTATATAATGTAGAAGTAGAAACCACACATGGCGATAAAGGAATAGGAACAACTGTTACACTTACTTTACAAAACGAAGAAAAAAAATGAGCACTTTAAGAAATATAAAAACAATATTGGTTGACGATGAGGTAAATAATTTGCAATTTTTACAATCGCTTATTAAAGAAAATTGCACATCGTTAAATATTATTGAAACAGCCAATAACTCGAAAGATGGTATGCTCATGATACAGGAGTTGCACCCTCAGTTGGTATTTATGGATGTAGATATGCCTGGCATGACGGGTTTTGAAGTATTGAAAAAATTGGAACCACTTAGCTTTGAAGTTATTTTTGTAACGGCATATAACCAATATGCTATGGAAGCATTTGAATACAATGCAGTGGCGTATATTACTAAACCTATTGTTACAGAAAAATTGGTAGCTGCTGTAGAAAAAGCCATTAATAAGATAGAAGAAAAAAAATATACGAAACATATTTTTTCATTATTAGAAAATGTACAGCATAATAATGAACACGATAAAATTGCATTGCCAACGCTACAAGGGTTACAATTTGTAAAGCTTGCACAAATATGTTATGTAGAAAGTAGTGGGAATTACAGCAATTTTTTTTTAGCCGATAATAGCAAAATAATGGTAAGCCGCCAACTTGGCGAATATGAAAAATTATTGCCAGCCGATAATTTTGTGCGCATACACGATAAGCATATTATAAACCTCAATGGTATAAAAGAATATATAAAAGGGAGTGGTGGTGAGGTGATTTTGGAAAACGGTGCTAGGCTTACAGTAGCTGCTCGTAGAAAAGATGAATTGCTTAGCAGATTTGAAAAATGGTTGAGGAAGAAATAGGGCTTTCTCACACTTATACAATATATACTTACGGTTATACAATGATGCTTTTTAATAGTATAAAAGAGTTGCATGTTTACATAAATATTATTTTATGCGTAAAATACATACTCTTTTACTAATTGCTTTATGCTTTGTTTGTAGTACTCATTTGTTGGCACAAACTCCTTTAAAGCAAATAAATATTATATCATTTAATGTAAAAAGCAAATTGACTGCCGATGTAAGTTCGTGGGGCAGCATACCAGCAGGCTTAATGTTGGTAGCACAAAAAGTACCACAAATAAATGTGCAGGGTATAAAATTAGTGATGCAAATAAAACAAGCTGGTGCAAGAATATGTGGCACAAGTGTAGATGCATCTCAGCAAATTGATATTAATAATGTTCGCAATTTTACAGGGAACGAATTGGTAGGTTATTTATCGCAATGCCCAACGTTGAGGCCCGGCAACTATATTATCTGTGTTCAGTTTTTTAATATAGATAGATATCCAATTAGCGAAGAAAGGTGCAGAGATTTTGTTGTAGAAGATCAAGTGCAAGTGCAACAAAGCTATAGCGCACCTCAAAATATAACGCCAGTAAACCAAAAGAAATTTTCTGTAAGCGAACAAAATGCGCCAATAACTTTTAGGTGGACTCCACTTGTGCCAAAACCTCAAACGCCAGTAACATATCGTTTAAAGGTATGGCAACTTATGCAAGGCCAAAGTGGTTCACAAGCCATGCGCAGTAATGCTACAGTTGTAGAAAAAGATGTTACAAATATTACACAAGCAGTAATTGCTAATTTATACACTGGCCCATGCAGACCGCCATACCTCTGCGATTATGTTTGGAATGTGCAAGCATTAGATAAAGAAGGAAAGCCACTTGGAAATAACAATGGTACGAGTGAATTAAGCTCATGGAGTTGGGGGGCTACACAAATTGGTACATTAAAATTATTATCGCCAGAAAACAAATCGGTAATAAAAACAGAAGAAAATGCACCAATAAATTTTAGATGGACACCTTTAGTGCCAAAACCACAAGGCCCGGTAACATATCGTTTAAAAGTATGGCAACTCATGCAAGGGCAAAGTGGTTCGCAAGCTATGCGTACTAACCCTCCAATTGTAACAAAAGATGTAGATAATATTACACAAGCAATAGTTACAAATATTTACACCGGACCATGCAGGCCGCCATACTTATGCGATTATGTATGGAGCGTGCAAGCAATAGATAAAGATGAAAAACCAATTAGCGTAGAAGAGGTAAGCTCATGGAGCTTTGGTGCAACACAAACAAGTACATTAAAATTATTATCGCCAGAAAACAAATCTGTAATTGCGGCAGTAGAAAATGCACCTGTAAATTTTAGATGGACACCACTTGTACCAAAGCCTCAAAGCTCAGTAACGTATCGTTTAAAAGTATGGCAATTGATGCAAGGGCAAAATAGTACACAAGCCATGCGCACCAATCAACCCATTGTAACAAAAGATGTGGCAGATATTACAGAGGCTTCTGTTTCTAATATTTATACTGGCCCATGCAGACCACCATATTTATGCGATTATGTATGGTGTGTGCAAGCGTTGGATAAAAATAACTTAGAAATTTCAACAACTGAATTAGCAAGTTTTAAATATTCATCAACAACTTCTACTGCAACCAGTACTTGTTGCATAGGTACAAATTGGACATCACAGTTATGGGGAACAACACCATCGCCTGCTACCCCATTACCTATATCACCTGGTATTTTTCCAAATATAAATTGTGCTAGCACTTTATATTTTGATGTTTCGCATACTTGCGCCGCAGGGTGTGTAGGTCCTGCACAAATAGATTATAATTTTTATACAACAAGCGGCACTTTATTAAGTACAAATACAGCACTTACAGGAGGACCTATTTCAATAATTGCTCCTACAGCTGCTGGTTCGTATTTGTTTTATATTGTTGCTCGCTGCGGTACTGATACTTGCGATACATTAAAATATCAAACCACAATAGTATGTAATTGCTGTGCAGGAAGTAGCTGGAGTACTAAACTTTGGGGAAATGCAGCACCCGCTACAACTTCGCTACCACCGAGTTTTAGTTTTTTGGGAAATGTTTTAATTGGAACATCTTTAAATTTTAATGTAGTTTTTAATTGTGCCCCAAGCTGCGGTCCAGCACAAATCAAATATCAATTCGTAGATCCAACAACTGGAAGTATTGTTGGAATACCTGTAAGTTCATCATCTGGCTTGGCTTCTATTGTGGTTCCATCGGTAACACCAGGAACATATCTATTTAAAATTTATGCTTATTGTACGGGTGCAGGTTTAAACACGCCTTGCGATTCATTAATATACAAATGCAATATTATAAATTGTTGTACTGGTAGTAGCTGGGGGGTAAAAAAATTCCATCGGTGGGGAACACCGCCAATGTTATGGGCTCCGTTAAGTTGTAATAATTTATACATAGGCACTTTAAGAAGAAATAAAATACACAATTTTAAGGTTTGTTATAATTGCCCTCCTGGTTGTATAAGTAGTATGACTTATGAAATATTTAATGGGCTTGGAACTGTAGTTTCGGCAACTACCATAGCATCATGCCCTGGACCTGCAAATATTTTAATACCGCTTTCAGTTCCTCTAGGTTCTTATACAATAAAATTTACAGCTTATTGTGGTGGTACCGTATGCAATGTATGTATGAATAGATTTACACTAGTGCCTTAATGTAAAAAATAGTTATAAAATTTTTTCCGTTAAACGACGAAACAGAAATGGGTAAACAAACATTGTTTAGGGAATCCATTTTGGACAATTTTGTATCAACAAGAAAATAATTTTTACCAATTCGGAAAGAGAGTTAAAAAAAGCCATATGAATTTACTTAAAAAATATTTCTTACTTCTACTTTGCTTCGCATTTGTTTCAACACATGCACAGCAGGTAAATATTCTTAGCTTTAGTGTAAAACCAGTTTTACCTGCCGATGTAAATAGTTGGACAAGCATACCAGCTGCAATTGTATTAATTGTACAACCGCAAGGAACAACATCGCCAATGGTAAAACCTGTGTTTACCATTAAGCAAGGCGGCACAAGGGTTTGCGGAAATACTTTAGCAACTGCAAATTTTGTAAATATTGCTCCAACACATAATTTTACTACCTCAGAAATTGTAGGCAATTTAAATAGCTGCCCAAAATTAGCAGCAGGTAGTTACATACTTTGTGTAAAATTTTTTAGCGAAGATCCAAGGCAACAAGGCGAAGCAAAAGAAGTTTGTAGAGAATTTAGAATAGAAGAAGCGGTACCACAATTTTGTATTCCACCGCAAAATATTAATCCAAGAGATTTACAAATATTTACCGAAAAAGATTTTCTTGCACCAAAAGTTTTTACATGGACACCATTCATAACTTCTACCAAAACACTCATTACGTATAGGCTTACCGTATGGGAAGTAGAAGAAGGACAAAGTATAGCACAAGCCATGTATGATAACTTGCCAGTATTGCAAGAAGATGTAAAAGGAATAACAAGATACACAGCTAAACCAAATACATGGGAGCGCCGAAACGCCACGTACGTATGGCGTGTAGAGGCGATAGACCAAGAAGGAAAACCAATTTGTAAAACAAATATGAGTGAACCTACTCAATTTAAATTTTTGTTTAAAGAAAATATTGTAGAGGATAAACCAGATTCTACAGCTACTAATGAATGTTGTAAAGACAGTATTAAAAATGTTTCCAACACTGTAAATGTAGTGGCAGGTAATTTATTAAATGTTGTACAAAATTTTACCATCTCTCCAAACAACATTACAAAATTAAATGCGGAAATAGCTTTTGTAACAGAAAGTGCATCGGATACTAGTTGTAGAAAATGTGCAACAAATGAAGATGCCGTTTGGAAATTTGTATCTATGAACAAAGCCATTTGGAATAGCGGTTTACCAAATAATGCATCGCCCAATAATGCAAGTGGCACATACCCTGCACAAAATATTGTCTGGTTTTGCAATGCACAAGGCAATTTAAAATTCGATTTAAAAATAGCGTTGCCAGGTATTCCATCTGCTTCGTGTAAGCGAAAAGGTAAACTAGGCTTACGTTTTAAGTTTACCGACAAAGATTGTAAAACTTGTGAGCAATACATTATTTACGATTATTCCATTAACTAAAGTAAGACTGCTTAAATATACTGCAATGAAAAAATTATTTATTTTATTAATAACATTTACAGCAGCATTTACTAATGCTAATGCACAAAAAATTTGTTGCCCCGAGTTTAAATTGGTTGGTGGTATAGAAGAATGTAGGCAACCAATTGACCCAACTGGAGGCTCTATCCCACACGAAAAAGATTCTTGCGATTTTAAAGCTTGCAAAAATATTACCATGCCTTATATGGTTTTTCCAAATGAACCAGGTTTCATTTACACTTGGCAAGTAGTAGGAGGCACGGCAGCATCTGCATCAGGAAATCCGATTAATATTGCTTGGGGTAATGGAACGAGTGGGTCTATTATTATTTTTATTAGCAATGCAAATGGTACTTGTAAAGACACTATAAAAAAATCAGTTTGCTTAATGGATGCGCCAACAGCAGCGTTTACAAGCAGTCCAACGTCGCCAGTGTGCAACAACACCGCTGTACAATTTACCAACACATCTGTTGGTGCAAATACAAATATTTGGGATTTTGGAGATGGTACTTTTTCTACAGATGTAAATCCTGCATCGCATATTTTTCCTGGGCCAGGTACTTACACTGTTTTGCTTACTGTTTCAAATGGCACTACATCGTCTGGCTCTGCTGGCGGGCAAGAAAAAGAATGTGGCTGTAAAGACACTGCAACAATGACCATTGTGGTAAAAGCAGAAAGTGGAATTAATATTATACCCGGTTGTAAAAAAATGTTGTGCAAAGGCGATACCGCTTCTTATTGTACAACGGCGGCTTGCAATTCTTTTAATTGGTCAATAAGTGGTGGGCATATTATTGGTGCA
>JAYSOC010000423.1:0-3522 GCA_043723285.1 Ferruginibacter sp.
GCACCAGCAAGGCCTAGAAGAACTCCATAATTATATTTTTATTAAAATTATTTTATCATGGCAGAAAAAACACTCACCCTCCAATGGAATCAGCTCACACTGGATGCAATAAAATATACAAAAACATCTCCACCGCTTGCCGCTCGTGCGCTAGCAATGGTACACACCGCCATGTACGATGCATGGGCTGTGTATGATAGATGCTCCATAAGCACGGTAACTGCGCTGTATATAAAAATACCCGAAGAGCATTGCAGCAAACAAAATATCCGCAAAGCTTTTAGTTATGCAGCATACAGAGTACTCACACATTTATTTTGGTTGGCTCTGCCGCCCGAAAATAAAGATATGTTTAAAGACTTGATGTGTGACTGTGGTTACGACCCAGCAGATACAACTTTCGATATACATAAACCGCAAGGCATTGGAAACCTTGCTGCAAGAATGACCATAGAATACAGAGATGGCGATGGCAGCAATCCTTACGGCACATTGCATTTTCCAGCATGGTCAGATTATACAAATTACCAACCAGTAAATACATACGACAAAGTAAATAACTTAAACCACTGGCAGCCATTACGATCAGAAACATCGCCAGGGAATTTTGAAGTACAAAATTTTTTGGTGGCACATTGGGGATTGGTAAAACCATTTTCATTGCAATACAACTGGCAGTTTAGGCCAGATACTCCTTACAAAAAAGAACAACCAGAATTTAAACAACAAGCCAAAGAAGTAATAGATATAAGTACTTGCTTAACAGACGAACAAAAAGCTATAGCAGAATATTGGGCAGATGGAAAAGGAACGTACACACCGCCTGGGCATTGGTGCGAAATAGCACAGTTTGCTGCCGAAAAATGTAACTACAGAAATTCTCAATGCATCAAATTATTTTTTGCATTGTGCAATGCATTATTGGATGCATCTATAGCTTGCTGGGAGTGCAAAAATTATTACGATGCAGTAAGACCAATAACCGCTGTAAGAGAATTGTACAAAGGCTTGGATATACAAGCATGGGCAGGCCCAGGCAAAGGCACTGCAACCATAAAAGGAGAAAACTGGAAACCATATATTGCTACTCCACCATTTGCAGAGCATGTATCTGGCCATAGTAATTTTAGCAGAGCTGCAGCTACAGTGTTAATTCATTTTACTGGCAGCGATGAGTTTGGTGGCTGTATCAAAATAGAAAAAGGATCTTCAAAAATAGAACCTGGCAAAACCCCTTGTGTAGATTATACCTTGGATTGGCCTACGTTTAGTGCTGCTGCTGAGCAAGCAGGTTTATCAAGATTATACGGTGGCATACATTTTAAAAGAGGCAATGAAGAAGGGCAAAAACTTGGTCTTGCCATTGGTGTGCATGCTTGGGAAAAAGCAAAGTTTTATTTTAATGCTTAAATAGTTTTTAAATTTTAATTGAACGTATCATGCAAATAATATCCATAGCAGCACAAAAAGGTGGAGTTGGTAAAACAACTACTGCCATAAACCTTGCAGCAGGTTTGCAAAGAAAAGGCAAATCTGTTTTGCTTGTAGATGCAGACCCACAAGGAAGCATGACCACTGCATTGGGTATTGAAAACGAAACTGTTATAAATCTTTTTACTGAGCTGGCAAAAGAAATAAGAGGCGAAGATGGAAATATAGCAGCAGCCATTGTTACAACATCAAGTGGCTTACAATTGGTGCCAGCATCTGCAGAGCTTGCTTGGGCAGAAACAGAACTAGTAAGCGTATTTGGTAGAGAGCAGGTTTTTACATGGCTATTGGAAAAAATGAAAGTTGAATACGATTTTATTTTGTTTGATTGCCATCCATCTGTAGGTATGCTTACCGTAAATGCATTGGTGGCGAGTAATTTTATATTAATGCCTTTGCAGGCAGAATTTTTACCGCAGAAAGCAGTTAGTATTTTTATGCAGCAAATTACATCTATTAAAAAAATAAATAAAAAATTAGCATTGCTCGGTATTTTACTTACCAAATATGACGATAGAAAAACAATGAATAAACAAGTGAAGATGCAGATGGAACAGGAGTTTGGCGATAAATTATTTACAAGTGTTATTCGTAATAATATTCAACTTGCAAAGGCACAAGAGGCAGGAGTAGATATTTTTAGTTTTGATAAACATTCGCATGGCGCAGAAGATTATGAAGTATTGACAGATGAGTTTATAAAAAAAATAAACTAATGAAATTTTTTTGCAATTAAAGCAACTTTATTTTTGTAAATAATAAAATAGAAAAGAAAATATAAGTACAATAATTTATTAGATTAATGCTAAAATGATTATGTAAATGATTACACAAAATATGGATATGAAAATATTGGATGGTAGTTTATTAATCGAGTTTCAATACCTCCATGATTTAATTATTTACAGGTTAAATAAATATTATTTTTTAGATTCAGATGAAGTGATACCAATAATTCCTGAGCTTGATAAATGGCAACTACCCCTGGCAAATTTTATTTATAAAAATAAACTTACAAATAGCGAAGCAATTGTGTTATTGGTAGCACTTGCCCCGCACATTATACCTGGCTTGTTTGATAAAGCTATTGATGCTAAGATTGGCGCTTCGGGCGATTTCCCCGGCATTGGAGGTGTACGAGGAAAGAACAGCCGTTTCTTTTTACCAACAGGCGAAACCGTTTTATTTCTTATAAGTGATTTTGATATTGAGAAAAGATTACAAACGCAACAGTATTTTGGAGCAGAGCATATTTTTTGGGAGAAGAAAATTCTTTGGTTAGAAGATATGCAAAACGGGGAGCCAGCCATGCATGGTAAATTAATTATGTCTGCCGATTATGTAGATTTATTTATGTACGGCATGCATAAGTCGCCTCAGTTTAGCATCAGTTTTCCTGCAAGAAAAATTTCACCTACAAAAGAAAACGATTCGCCCACAATAAATAATTTGGTTATACCTATTGAATTGCACGATCAGATAGCAGAAATAAAAAGTTGGCTTATGTACAACGATCAGTTGATGAATGAATATGGTATGAAAAATAAACTGCGCCAAGGTTATCGTACTTTATTTTATGGGCCACCAGGCACCGGAAAAACTTTTACAGCACGCATTTTGGGAAATGAATTGAAAAAGGAAGTATTTAAAATTGATCTTTCTATGATTGTGTCAAAATACATTGGTGAAACAGAAAAAAATTTAGAATTGTTATTTGCAAGAGCAGAAGATAAAGGATGGATTTTATTTTTTGATGAGGCTGATGCATTGTTTGGTAAAAGAACCAATGTGAGAGATGCGCATGATAAATATGCTAATCAAGAAGTATCTTATTTATTGCAAAGAATAGAAGATTACAATGGGCTCATTATTTTGGCAACAAATATGAAAAATAATATTGATGATGCTTTTATAAGACGGTTTAATGCTATTTCAAAATTTCCTTTTCCAGATGCGCAAGAGCGTGCTCTTATTTGGAATAAATCATTTCCTAAGCAGGCTATTTTTTTTGAAAAACCTATTATCAGCAAT
>JAYSOC010000424.1:0-8881 GCA_043723285.1 Ferruginibacter sp.
TATCCCCTGAAAAAAGAAAATTTATATTGGATGAATCGTTCCTAATGGCTTCATTCATTACTCTGCCATAACCAAAATACATGAAACTATCGCCACCCCCATAATAAAACTGTATTAAAAGAACATATAAAATAGCTGCTAAAACTTTTACCCAAAATCCTTGTATTAGCTTTTTTTGAAGAAATTCATCATTTGAATAATACTTTCTTGAAATTAAAATTATTATTTTATAAAAGATAAATATAAAAATAGGCCCTAGAAAAATATCTAAATAGCTTGTGTAATAAAACATCTGTCAAATTTAAGTGTATTAGATATGAATGCTAAATAATTTTTCCAAGAAATTGTTTATTCCAAACCTTATATTTGCTTCAAATTTTTATACATGTGTGGTATCTCAGGCTTTGTAGATTATAATAAAACATCTAACCAATTCATTTTAGAAAAAATGAATAGAATGCTGGCTCATCGTGGGCCAGATGGCGAGGGTTATGGCATGTATGAAACTGAAAAGGCAATAATTGGTCTTGGGCATAGACGATTAAGTATTATAGATTTGACCGAAGGAGGAAGCCAACCAAAAACTTTTCAAAACCTGCATATTACTTTCAATGGAGAAGTTTACAATTTTGAAGAAATAAAAAAAGAATTGGAGACCAAAGGGCATATTTTTGAGAGCCATAGTGATACTGAAGTGGTTTTACATGCTTACAAAGAATGGGGAAACGCCGCTTTGCAAAAATTTATTGGCATGTTTGCTTTTGTAATTTATGATGATGCTAATCAAAAAATATTTGCATGTAGAGATAGGGCTGGTGTAAAACCATTTTTCTATTATCAAAAAGATAGGTTGTTTTTATTTGGTTCCGAATTAAAAGCTTTGGTACAACACCCAAACTTTACTAAAGAAATAAATTTAGATGCGGCGGCGGCATTCATGCAATTTGGTTATGTACCAACCCCGCAATGTATTTTTAAAAATGCACACAAATTAAAACCAGGCCATTTTTTAGAGTTGGATTTAAAACAAAATATTTTGCAAACCCAACAATATTGGAATGTATATGATGCATATAACAAACCTACACTCAAAATCGATTTGCCTGATGCAATTGAAGAAACTGAAAAATTATTAACCAGTGCTTTTAATTACAGAATGGTAAGCGATGTGCCTGTGGGTGTTTTTTTAAGTGGGGGTTATGATAGTAGTTGTGTTACTGCTTTATTACAAAAGGATAAGACCGAAAAAATAAAAACATTTACTATTGGTGTGCCCGATGTAGGATTAAACGAAGCACCTTATGCAAAAGATATAGCAGCACATTTGGGTACGGATCATACAGAGTATTACTGTACGCAAAAAGAAGCATTAGAAATTGTACCACAACTACCCTTTTTTTATGATGAACCATTTGCGGATAGTAGTGCAATACCAACAACTCTAGTAAGTAGGATTGCAAAAGAAAAAGTAACTGTGGCCTTATCTGCAGATGCTGGCGATGAAATTTTTGCTGGGTATAATCGTTACGAATATATAATGAAATATGGAAAACGGTTAAATGGAATTCCAAAATTTATTCGCAAAACAGCTGCGGGTTTAATGAATACTATTCCTGCAAACTCTATTCCTGTTCTAAATAAAAAATATCTTTTTCATAGCCGTTACGAAAAATTAAAGATGTTACTTAAAAACCCATCGGATCATAACATTTTGATAAGTTTGACAAGCCAAATGAATGAGAGCGATATTGAAAGTTTATTTAAAACTAAAATAATAAAATTGCCCTCGGCTTTTGATAGCGAAGAGTTGGAGGAAGAAAACCATTCTACCCTTGCATATATGATGGCTATTGATTATCAAACGTATTTGTTAGATGATATTTTACAAAAGGTGGATAGAGCTACCATGAGCGTAAGTTTAGAAGGAAGAGAACCTTTTTTAGATCAAAGGGTAATAGAATGGGCGGCTCAGTTGCCCATGGAATATAAATACAATAACGGTAATAAGAAGTTTATTATAAAAGAAATTGTGCATAAACATATTCCTAAAGAGATGATGGATAGGCCAAAAATGGGATTTGGTATTCCGATTGCTTCTTGGCTTCAAAATGATTTAAAGCAATATGTAGATTTATATTTAGACGAGGGGTTCGTTACCAAACAAAATATTTTTAACAATTCAGAAATTCAAAGAATTAAATGTTCGTTCTATAATGGCAAACTAGAAAGGGCAGAAAAAATTTGGTACATATTAATGTTTCAAATGTGGTATGACAAGTGGATGAATAATAATTAACCGCATATTTATAAATAAATAAATAAATAAATAAATAATATTGCCTCCTTTAAAAAAACTCATACGAATTACTACCGTGCCAATGTCGCTAAGGTTTCTTTTACCTGGGCAAATGAAGTTTATGAAAGCTAATAGCTTTGATGTATTGATGATAAGTGCAGATGGTAAAGAAATAGAGGCGATAATAGCAAATGAAGATTGCCGGCATACAATTGTGCCAATGACTAGAAAAATTACTCCCATAAAAGACTTAGTTTGTCTTTGGAAACTTATAAAAATATTTAGAAAAGAAAAACCAGATATTGTTCATACACATACCCCCAAAGCGGGTTTACTAGGCATGCTCGCTGCTAAAATAAGCGGTGTTAAAGTAAGAATACACACCGTAGCGGGTTTGCCATTAATGGTAGAAACAGGTTTTAAATTTCAATTATTAAAATTTATTGAAAAACTTACTTATGCATCTGCCAATCATGTTTGGCCAAACAGTTTTTCATTATTGCATTACATCAAAGAACACAAACTTACAAAAACGAATAAATTAAAAGTAATAAGCAAAGGTTCATCAAATGGCATTGATTTAAATAGATTTTCAATAGCAAATTTTAACCTAGATATTCTTTCCGAAGTAAAAAAAAGCATTGATTATAATGCTGATAATATTTATTTACTTTCTATAGGTAGGCTTGTAAAAGATAAAGGTATTATAGAATTAATAGAAACCTTTAAAAGCCTTCAATCCAATCAGCAAAATATTAAACTTGTTTTGGTGGGGAAATTTGAAATGGAACTAGACCCACTGCCAACAATTATTTTAGAAGAAATAAAAACCAATCCCAATATTATTCATATAGATTGGACTGCGTATGTGGAATATTATATTTCTTTAGCCACTTTATTTGTATTTCCTTCTCACAGAGAAGGTTTCCCAAATGTATTGTTACAGTCTGGAGCTATTGGTACGCCCATAATTTGCTCATCAATAGCAGGAAATATAGATATTGTTTATAACAATGATACAGGCTTGTGCTTTAATGTAGCGGATACTTTACAAATGGAAAAACAGATTACATTTGCATTAAACAACCATGAAATAGTGAAGAATATGGCTACAAAGCTCAAAAAAAATATTTTTAGTTATTATGGTCGTGAGATTATCTGGAATGCTATATTGCAAGAATATAAAACGTTGATTAATTAAAATGGAGGATTCTAAAATTATCCTTATTGGTTATTCTGGTCACGCATATGTAGTGCACAGTATTCTTACATCAGTTAGTAAAGTTGTCTTTGCTTATTGTGACAACAGCATTAAAGAAACTAATCCTTTTAATCTTACCTATCTTGGACCTGAAAATTCTGAAAGAGCCCTTTTGGCTTTACAAAAAAATAATTTTTTTATTTCCATAGGGAGTAATAAAATTCGTCGACAAATTTATGAAACGTTAGCTGTAAAATATATTTTTCCGATAAATGCCATTCACACTTCGGCTGTTATTTGCTCCACCGCAATTATTGCTAGCAAAGGAGTAATGATAAGTGCCGGAGCTATTATAAATTCACTATCTACAATAGGAAATGGAGTAATTTGTAATACAGGTTGTATTATAGAGCATGAATGTATTATAGGTGATTTTGCACATATTGCACCCGGTGTTATACTATGCGGAAATGTAAGCATTGGCGAAAATAGTTTTATAGGAGCGGGTACAATCGTAATACAAGGAGTAGCAATTGGTAAAAATGTTGTTATTGGCGCTGGATCCGTAGTTTTAAAAAATATTCCCGATAATTCTACCGCTTATGGCAATCCTGCACAATTAAAATAGTAACTTTGTATATTGCTAAATATAAAATATTTAATAATATAATGTTGTAAATTTTTCAGGTAAAGTCTTGCTATTTTTCATATAACAACTTTACCAAATTATATTTTGCTTGTCACTTAAATTAAATAAAAATGATGCTACTCTCCGGACCCAATATATCGGGCAACGAATGGCAATATGTTAAAGAATGCCTTGATACAGCTTGGGTTTCTTCAGTGGGAAAATATGTTGATACATTTGAGCAAATGGTTGCAGAATATGCAGGAGCAAAATACGGTGTAGCTGCAGTTAATGGTACTAGTGCGTTACATATATCTTTAATGCTGCTTGGTGTAAAGCGCAATGATTATGTTATTACACCAAATGTTACATTTATTGCAAGTGTGAATTCTATCAAATATATAGGTGCAAATCCTATTTTAATAGATGTAGATAAAGATACTTGGCAAATGAATTTAGACCTTTTAGAAGAGTTTCTTTCTACACAAACCATCTGGAAAGGCGATAAGCTATGTTTAGCAAAGAACGGCCGTCGTATTTCTGCAATAATGCCTGTACACGTATTAGGTAACATTTGTGATATGTATAGATTTATGTCTATCGTAAAAAGATTTAAATTAAAAGTTGTAGAAGACGCAACGGAAGCATTGGGTTCAAAATATAAAGGAATTGCCCCAGGAACTTTTGGTGAGATAGGCTGTTTCAGTTTTAATGGGAATAAAATAATAACAACTGGTGGTGGTGGTGTTATTGTGACAAATGATGAAAAATTAGCAAAGCGGGCTAAGCACCTTACTACACAAGCTAAAAGTGACCCTATGGAGTACATTCATGACGAAATTGGTTACAATTATCGCTTAGTAAATGTATTAGCAGCTATTGGTGTTGCACAGATGGAGCAACTCCCATCATTTGTAAAAAGGAAACAAGAAATAGCAAAGTATTATATTGATCATTTAAAAAACGTAGCAGATTTTAAATTTCAAAAAATAGAAACTTCAGTAGAAAGCAATCAATGGCTTTTTACTTTTCAAACCAAACACCAAAAGGCGTTGCTGAAATATTTGAATAGCGAAGGAATACAATCACGTCCTTTTTGGCAGCCAATGAATAAATTAAAAATGTTTAAAAAGGACTTATATATTAACAAAGAAGATGTTTCACATAAAGTGTATGAAAATGCATTAAGTATTCCTTGTTCTACCTATCTTACAAACAATGATTTGGACAAAGTCATAAATGCTATTAAATCTGTTGTCCAAAAAGAAACTTTAAAAATGTCAAAAGTAGAGGAGGTTAACTTATAAATATGGAAAATACAATTGCACTATCTATAAGCCCATTAACAGGTAAAAAATACGAAATACCAGAACATTTAGACGACAAAAAGGGTATTGATGCTTTTTTAGCAAAAAATATTAGCAAAAAAGTCGTCGTTGTTCAAGGTTTAGGATTCGTAGGAGCTGTAATGTCTTTGGTTGTTGCTAACGCTTTAACAGAAGAATACGCTGTCATTGGAATTGATTTAGCGAGAGAATATACTTATTGGAAAATAGTGTCTATCAATGAAGGAATATTCCCTGTAGTAGCAGATGATCCTAAAATTGAATTATTTTATCAAAACGCACTCAAAAAAGGAAATCTTCACGCCACATTTGACTCTTATGCTTATACAAAAGCGGATATAATAGTGGTAGATATTAACCTCGACGTACAGAAGAAATCAAACGAGTGGAAAGACCTGGAAAGTTTTGATGTGGATCTAACCGCTTTTAAAAAAGCAATGAATGCAATTGGACAAAACTGTAAAGAAGATGTTTTAATACTAGTTGAAACAACTGTACCTCCTGGAACTTGTCAAAAAATTGTAAAACCAATTATAGAAGCGTGTTTTGAGCAAAGAAATCTATTAACCGAAAAGCTTAGAATCGGACATTCTTACGAACGTGTTATGCCTGGGCCCCAATACATAGATTCTATTCAAAATTTCTATCGAGTTTATTCGGGAGTAGATAAAATAAGTGCCGATACCACCGAAAGTTTTCTTAGAACAATCATAAAAACTGATGAGTATCCCCTTACTCGTCTGCACCACACAAACGCTACTGAAACAGCTAAAGTGTTAGAGAATTCTTATAGAGCAATGAATATTGCTTTTATGGTTGAGTGGTCTCGTTTTGCTGAAGAAGCAGGTGTGAATATTTATGAAGTAGTAGAAGCTATTCGAATGAGGCCCACACATAAAAATTTGATGTTGCCTGGCATTGGGGTTGGTGGCTATTGTTTAACAAAAGATCCTCTTTTAGCAAGTTGGTCAAAAAAGAATTTGTTTGACTCAAAAGAAGGTTTGGCACAAAGTGAAAAGGGTGTGATGATAAATGATAAAATGCCACTTTACTCTTTTAATTTTCTTAAAAAAGAATATAAAAAACCTTTGATAGATAAAAAAGTATTGTTGCTCGGTGTGTCCTATTTGAATGATGTTGGCGATACACGCTATAGTCCTGTTGAGCCTTTGTTCGACTATTTAAATATGGAAGGTGCAAATATATCAATCCATGACCCGCACATAAAATTTTGGGAGGAAAAAGACATTTATCCAGAAAGTGATTTGGATAAAGTGATTACTAAAAAATTTGATATCATTATCATAAGTACAGGACATAAACAGTACAGAAATAATAGTTCACTTATTGAAAGTATAATAAAACAAGAAAATGTTTTTGTGCTGGATACGATAGGGCTTTTAAGCAATGAAGAATTAAACAAAATTAATAAAATACATAAAGTTCGTGTTGTTGGTAGAGGAGATTTAATATAAAATATTTAAAATAAAAAGGTTATGAAGAAAAAAGTATTGTTACTCGGCGGGGCAGGTTTTATAGGTCTCAATATAGCAAAGTATTTAGGTGAAACTAGAGACTATGAAATAACAATAGCTGATAATTTTTTTCGCCAAGGTGGAAAACAAGATGACATATTGATGGGGCTGGTAGAAAAGCATAAAATTAAAATTTGTAAAGGAGATTACACGCTACCTTCAGCATTTGAACAGTTAGAAAAAGATTATGATTACCTGTATATGCTTGCTTCGGTAGTAGGAGTTGATTATACAACTAAAATGCCAGATAAAATTATTCAAATAAATACAGCACTAATTTATAATACACTTGAGTATCTAAGAAACAGCCAATGTAAAAAAGTATTGTTTACTTCTACGAGTGAATGTTATGCAGGTACTATTGAAGCTTTCGGTTATGCTGTTCCTACTCCTGAAGATATACCCTTAACCATTCAAGATATAGGCCATCCTCGATTCACTTATGCTGTAACAAAAATGTTGGGGGAAAGTGGATTTATTAATTATGCTCGCACATTAGGTTTTGAGTGTACCATAATTCGTTATCACAACGTATTTGGGCCTCGCATGGGTTTTAAACATGTTATTCCACATTTAGCCCAACGTTTTATGGCTAAAGAAAATCCATTTAAAATATATGGGCACGATCAAACACGTTCTTTTAACTTTATTGATGATGCCGTAGAAGGTACTGTGCTTGCTATGGAGGTAGGAAAAAATTGCGAGATATATCATATCGGTGCGGTAGATGAAATTTCAATTGAAGAATTGACAAGATATACCGGCGAATTGATGGGTTTTGAGGGCGAATATGAATACGCACCAACATATCCAGGCTCTGTAAATCGCAGGTGTCCAGATATTTCAAAAGCTGAAACAGAACTGGGTTATAAGCCTAAAAATACTTGGAAAGAAGGGCTACAAAAAACTATGGCTTGGTATAAAGCATATTTAGAATCCGACAAAGAACTTCACGAATCGTTTTACGACAATAAAAAGGAATAAAATGTATTTAAAAATTAAAAGGTTCCTAGATATTGTCGTAGCACTAGTAGCCTTAGTCATATTGTCCCCTTTGCTAATTCCTATTTCGATTGTTTTGAAATTATCGGGAGAAGGAGAGATATTGTATTTTCAAGAAAGAATTGGATATAAAAATTCAATATTCAATATTTGGAAGTTTGCCACCATGCTAAAGAATAGCCCAAACATGGGAACGGCTGATATTACAGTCAGAAATGATCCTCGCATTTTACCTATAGGTAATTTTTTGAGAAAAACTAAGATAAACGAAGTACCTCAAATAATTAATGTTCTTATCGGCAATATGAGTTTTGTAGGCCCACGTCCATTGATGCCTCAAGGTTTTTACGCTTATTCAAAAGAATTTCAAGATGAAGTTTATCAAGTAAAACCAGGCATAACAGGCATTGGGTCAATTTTTTTTAGGGATGAAGAGCTTTTTGTGACTAACGCCAAAAACCAAGGATTAGATCCCAAACAATTTTATAAAGATTCTATATTGCCTTATAAAGGCGCATTGGAGATTTGGTATCAAAATAATATGTCTTTTACAACTGATTTTAATATATTATTTTTAACGGCCTTGGTTGTAATATTTCCAGAAAACAAATTGGCAAATAAATTTTTTAAAGATTTACCTACAAGAGAATTTTAATTGTCTATGGATAAAATAGAACTTGACCATATATAAAATAAATTTGATACATCAAGATTGGTTAATTACAAAGAAATTTTATTAACAACTAATATTTGAAAGACATAATTTATACTTTTCAATTATTGTTGTCCGAGATAATTAGTATTTTCTAAAATTAAGCCATTGCAAGTATTGTCAATACTCAAAATTGAAATTCAGGCATAAAATGCGGGTGT
>JAYSOC010000425.1:0-8847 GCA_043723285.1 Ferruginibacter sp.
ACTACATCTAGCCCTGTAGATTTTGCTTGCAATATCGTAAGCGTAGTAGGTATTCTTGTTATCCAATAATTACCTTGTGGCTTGCCTACAGGCTCTTTCATTTCTTGTGCTATGCTCATATACAATGGGTCGCCTATTATGGGTGTTTCGCCACCAAACCATACTTGCCCTGTAGTTAAAAAATATTGTACTGCCTCTTCAAAACCTGGTTTTACGGTAACAATTACCCTTGCCAATCCTGCTTGTAAAAAGCTTCTAAATAGCGGGTCTATACTTTCTGAAAGATACATAGTTTGCCATTGTGATCTATGGCCCCAAAAGTAAGGGTAAAAAGTATAATCCATAATACTCCACTCAAAAGCTTGTTCCATAAATTTTGCTAGGGCGGTATATTGGTCTAAACCATCGCTTAAATATACTTTAAAATTATCCATTTTATCGCCATCGGTAAATGGTTGTCCCATAGTGGTAAGGTAATCTTTAAGCAAATATGCTATGCAATTGTGCTTTAATAAATTTGCTTCCATAGTCCGGTAAAAATTTGCTTGGCTTTCTTTTTGCTCGCCTTCTTTGGCTTTTTGCTCGGCTTCTAATCTAGCTTTTTCGGCAGTGTGTTTATCTAATGCTTCTTTATATGCAGCTATAATAAGGTTAAAGTTTTCAAGTTTCCATGTGTTATAAAATTCTTCTTTTGGCTCGCAAGCTAGTTTTATTAGTATATTAAAATCTTTAATATTTCTGCCTTGTACTTTATAATTAAACGTATCGGAAAGATTTAAGTTTGGTATAACAGCTTCACCGTTTAATACTGAATTATAAGTATCGGCATATAAATAACTACCCGTTAAATTAGAAAAAAACATCTGCGCTGGAAATACATAAGAAATAAGATTAAATCTTTGTTTAGAAAAGCGCCATTCTAAAACAGCAGATTTAGCAATATAGTTTTCTGCAACCTCTAGGTTAGCATCAAAAAATATTCCAGTACCAGAATTTTGTGGGCTTCCGTTGGCATTTAAAATTTGTTCTTTATTTTTTGGCTCTGCAGTAAGGTTTACATTATAAATACCCGCCCAATATTCTAACAATAATTTTGTAGAAGAATTGGCATTTGACATTTTATGTGCTGCGGGTGCTTTTCGTGGATCAACAGGAGGCACTAGCACATCGTTTTGCGAGGCCACCGCCAAGCGATGCAATTTTGCAGGCTCGGGTATCATAAACTCAAACATGGTTCGTTTACCATAGTTGTATATTTGGTTCTTCATTTTTTTGTCAACCCATCTATACACGCCTGTTATGTGTTGTGGTCTTGCGGTGTTTAATGCTCCACCTCTGTTGTCAAACTCATGCACATTGGTAAGCGAAATTTCTTGAATAATTTTCATTATTCTTTCTTCCGAAATTTTAGATTGAACCCTTTCCATAGCTCTTTCTGTAATTTCTTGCGATTTTGTTACCGCTTGGGTATTGCTTATATGCTGTGCATTGTTACTGGCAAAAGCGGTTCCAATATCTAATTTGTATAATTCTGTATCTTTACTAAAATTAGCATGTGCTTGAAAACTTTGTTGTCTATCAATTTCTTTCGCAACCTCGGTTTGCATTTCTGCCCTATTGGTTTTTGTGGTATCCGACATTTTTTCTACCTCTTGCGATTTGGTAGTTGTAACAGTATCTTCTGTTCGGGTAAGTTCGCTAATAGATTTATGCCTCAATTCGCTTGCCATCACATTTTCTATATTAGATACTTCGCCAGGCACATACGCATGCAGCGTTTGCACTACTTTTAGGTATTCGGCCACGCCTAATCTTTTTAGTCCAAAATGTTTGCCTGTACTTGGCGTATTATCTGTATTTGAAATGGTTATTACTGGTTTTAAAACAAGTATTCCAGTTAAATCGGTATTAGTAGCTATATCTGTTAAATTTAATGTGGTTTCTCTGCCATTACTAAAAAATATTTGGACAGATAGGCTAGCTATTGTTCGAAATTTATTGGTTAAAAATTGCGAAAAATTAATTTCATTATCCACCACATCAATAGGGCCAATATTTTCTGTTTGTGTACCCAAATTTGTTTCTGCAGTAATTAATGCGTGATTTACAGACCATGATGCATTTTCTACCTGTACTTGTAGGCTTACATAACCAAGGTTTAAATGCTGCAAAAAAAACGAACGTTGTTTATGTGCATTTAATACATACGATAAATGAACAACTGTGTTGTTGTTTCTGGCAATAGGCACTAGTACACCAGCAAGGTTTGCAAACTCATCTTGTTGTAAAACAACTTTATTTAAAAATTGTGTATGCAAAGTTTTCGTTTGTATGTCAATGGCTTCAAATATTTGGTTGTAGTTTTCTTGTATAAAAAATATTGAATTTCCGTCAATGGCCAATTCATCGTCAGATATAATGCTAATGTTGGCTTTTTCAAAATCAACCCCTTTAAAATTAGTATCTTCGGCATCCGAAAAATAATGTATAAACCAACCAAACGATTCTGGGGTTAAATTGGTATAAATATCATTCCAGTTCAGTTCTTTTTTATACTTAAATTCAAATGCTGGCACATCATATTTTTTTAATACTTCGTACGCATTTTTAATTTCTTCATCTGTTGCTTTGTTGGCTTCTAGCTCTTGAATAATGGATAATTGCTGTTCGTAAGCATTCTTATTATCTAAATTTTCTTTGGTATAATTTTCAAAAGCAATTTTATAAGCTCTAGAATAAGCGTTGTTGTACTTTTTTTGAATAATTTCTAATGCTGTTTTTAAATTTGTAAAAATATCTTTTTCAAAAGATAAATTTTGCGCTGTTTCATTTTTTGAAGAAGTAATGGCTAAACGACTATTATCTCTATCTAATAAATTTTGTACTGCAGCTTTACTTTTTGCTGTAGCAGCCGAATAATGTGTTTCAAAAATAGAATTTGGTAAAACAATTTTGGCATTTATTGCTGTTGTTATTAAATCATCGCCATTTATTTTTTTAAGCTCATCGTTAGTTGTCAACGTTTGTACATACCCAATATGCAGCGCTTTTATAATGTGGGCAATGCTTTCTTTAATGTAAAAATCTTTTTGTGTAATAACTTGGTACATTAAGTTATCCCACAATTTTTTAATGGGTTCAACATTTGTGCTTAGCTTTTGGTAAAAATCTGCACACATTTTTAAATCGTTTGTAAAAAAACTTGGTTTGATTGGCATTCAATTTTGCAAATTTTAGCAACTCCCCAAAGCCAATGGTTTCTAATTCGCTTTCGGCTTTAATGGCTTCTGCCGCAAATATAGTGGCTGCACTTTGTAGTGCCTGAAATTTAGTATTGTTGGTTGCGGTTTGTACAACTTGGTCAAAAACACCTTCCATTTCTACTGGTCTTTGTATAAAACCAAGGTTGGTTTTTTTGGTTACTGCTAGTTTTGGGTTTCGTAAACTTACAAATCTGAACAATGTTTGTGGACTGTTACTTGCTGACATGTGTTATTTTTTTAGGGTTAATAAAATTTAATAATGACTGGTATTTGTTTTAATTTTTTTTATTACTAATGTTATTTTAAAGAAATTAATTTTTGATAAAGCCAACAATGCAATCCTTTTGCAATGGTTTTTTGGGGAAACTAACCATTGCACATAAATCAACATAAATATTTAAGAGTGGGGATTTCTCAAACGTTTATAGGGTATTAAAATTCTTGCATATCATTTATTGTATTTCTACAATCTTTTTTAAATGTATAGGATAAATACTTAACAAACATAAATTTAACATTTTTTTTATTTTAAATTATACATTGATATTGCTTTTGTAGTATTTAATCTACACAGGAAATTTTACATATAACGTGTAGGCCTTTGTTTCGGAGTGAAAAGTTTTTTCAACCTTGCACCTAAAGCAAAGGAATAAAAATACTAAATGCAAATGCGTGATGATCTGATAGGAGAGAAGGTATGAACTAATATTAATTTCTCACAAAAAAAGAGGCTACAAAAATTGCAGCCTCTTTTCATTATTTAAAAACGATGTTTACCTCATCACCATTATTTTGGCCATTTGAATTTCATCGCCGTTTTGTATTTTAATAAAATACATACCATTTGTCAAAGCACTTACATCTAAAGATTTTTTATTTTCTCCTTCAGTAACTGTTGTCAATTTTTTTAGAACAACCGCACCTGTTTGGTTGGTTACAATAATATTTGTATTGCCAGTACCTTTTGTTTTAAAGAACAAATTTGCACTGTACCCTACCGGGTTTGGAGAAATAGAAATGTTATTGTTGAATTGTACAAACTCATCGGTAGCGCCTTTACTAGCAGTACCTAATTGAACTCTTAAGGTATAACAAATAGTAGCGCTACTTGCGTTATTGTAGCCATAAACCCTCACATAATATGTACCTGCAGTGTATGTACGAGAAATGGTTTCACTTGTTGTGCTACCATTTTGAGAAATAGCCAGTTGTGTTGTGCCATTGCTACTCAACAATTGAACATCATAATCGCCAGGCAAAGTGGTTAATGTAATTGTAGCAGTACCACCTGTGGTTACTACAAATTTATAATAATCAATATCGCCTTTTACATTTATCAAACCTTTTACATCTGTATTAAATGGAACGGTAGCCGCACCGCCAAATGTACCATTGGCGCTTACATCTAAAGCTCCAGGGCAAGTACTAACTGCAGTAGTTGTAAACTGTGCAGCTGTAAAACCACTAGCTCCATTTGCGCCACAATTTGTACTTACTCTATAGTTATACAAAGAGCTTGCTGATAAACCTGCAATGGCAACTGAAGTAGCCGTTGTAGCTGTAGCAGCACTTGTCCATACAGTAGCTGAATTTAATTTATAATCTACTGCATAGTTTGCAGCACCACTTACCGCAGCCCAACTTACTGTTGCACTAGAAGACGTAATTGCCGATGCAGCTAAGCCTGTAGGAGCATTACAAACAAAAGGAGCTGAGGTAGTAAATTGTGCAGCTATAAAACCACTAGCTCCATTAGCTCCACAATTTGTACTTACTCTATAATCATATAAAGAACTTGCAGTTATACCTGCAATAGCAACCGAAGTAGTAGTCGATGCTGTTGCAGCACTTGTCCAAACAAGATCAGAATTTAATTTATAATCTACTGCATAGCTAGCAGCACCGCTTACCGCAGCCCAACTTACTGTTGCACTAGAAGAAGTAATTGCTGATGCAGCTAAACCACTTGGAGCATTACAAACAAAAGGAACAGTAGTTGTAAACTGTGCAGTCACAAAATTTCCTGTACCTGCAGCACAAGTTGCTTGCACTCTCCATTTGTAAGCAGTGCCTTGCGTAAGGCCTGTTAAATTAGCAGTTGTAGCAGTTTGTGCCGTTGCGAAACTTGTCCAAACTGAAGATGAATTTAATGTATAATCTGCTGCATAACTCACAGCATTTGCTACTGCATTCCAACTTACAGTAGCAGCATTATCGCCTATAGCAGAGGAAGCCAAACCTGTAGCATCGCCACAAGCAATTACACCAGCAATAGTAAAGTTAGCATTGCTAATATCAAAGAAAATATTTCCAACAGATTCTACTTTTACACGACAAGTTGTACTAGGTGTAGATGGAACAGTAATAACTTCTGTACCATCATTTGCAGTAGCAGAAGCCAATACAGTTGGGAAAGTAAGTCCACCATCTGTTGATAATAATATATTTACAGATGCACAACTTACTGGTGCAGCTGTTGTATTATTTACACTCCAAGTAACTGTTTGAGAAGAACCTCCAGCCCATGATACTGCTGTGTTTGGTGCAGTTACAGCAAATGGTCCTGAAGTGTTGCTAACAGTTACAACTGCATCTGCAAATTGTGTTTGACAAACACTTACTGGAGCTGTAGAACTGAAAGGAGCATTATCTCTTACGGTTAATCTAAAGTTTAATGTTCTAGAAACAGAACTTAATGCCTCAATATTTGTTCCTGCATCGCCACCAGTTAAAACTGGTGTTACGTTTAAACCAGATAATATGGTTGATAATTTTGGAAATAATCTAACGCTAGATGTTGTTGGTGAAAATGATAAAAAATTTGGACCAGTAGCTTTTGTTGGAGATGCAACACTACTTGTACCAGATACTGTTGAATTATCATTTTGTTCCCAAGAGTAAGTAAGCACATCGCCTGCATCTGCATCAGTAGCAGAACCAGTAAGTGCAAATGGCGTACTAATAGGAATAGTGAAATTGCCGCCTGATGATACAACAGGTGTAGCGTTTGCTATTGTAGTTGTAATTGGGCAAGTTTTTGTAGCCAGGTTTGCTTGAATTTGTGCAATAGTAGCTTCATGATAATAAGCAATAGAATGTGGTGCCACATCTTGTGCAGTAATACCTGCATAACCCATGATGGTAATACCAGAACCAATTTCTTTATTTACGCCTGTGCCTTCCAACGACATTGAAAATGTGTGGTTGCCACCCAATTGGTGACCTACTTCATGCACTACATAATCTATATCAAAATTATCGCCTTGCGGTATGCCATCAGCAGGAGAAGTAATACCACTTCCTTTAGAACCATCTACACATACACAACCAATACAACCGGCATTTCCACCACCACCAGTAGCACCAAACATATGACCAATATCATAATTTGCCTCTCCAATAACCGAAGTTAAAGTAGATTGTAATTGCGCATTCCACTGACTTAATGTAGTAGAATATGGATCAGTTGCAGGAGCATAATAAATTACCGAAGTTGTATTTGCAATTAAATTAAGATGCAATGCTAAATCTTTTTCATACACACCGTTACAACGAGTAAGGGTTGCATTAAAAGCTGCTAAAACTAATCCTACTTGCGCAGAACTTGTGGCACCAAAAAAGTTTGCATATTCACCATTGCAAGATTGTGCAAGGCGCATTGTTTTTAAGTTTCCACCTGATCTTGCTGCAATACCCATATTACTTATTTGTGTATTTAAGCTAATGGCTAAATCTGCTTCTGGTGTAGCACATCTCCATGGCAATTGACCATTTTTACTTTGAGATTTATAAACTGCATAAACAGTATGATCTTGAGAATATGATTCAATAAATTCATTTTCTTTTTCTGTTCTAAAAACCATTGTTTGTATTCCTTTTGGAGAAATACTCAATTTTAAACTAGCATACTTATCAGTAATACCTTTACCAGAGTAAGCTCTAATGTCTGGAAACTGCGCTTGCAAAGCTGGCTCAAAATTGGAAGCTTCAAATACTTCAAATTGCTCTATGTTTCCATCTGCATTTGGCAAAGAAATTACTGTAGAGTGTTGAGTAGCTCTATTGCCAACAACAGAAAATAATTGTTGCCTAAAAGAAGCAGTGTTTAAACTAAATAATTTAAACTCTTTAGGAAACGATAATCTTGCAACAGCTTTATCTGTTATAATGCTACTGCGATTTGCATTGTCGGCAGACCAAAATTTGTCCGACTGCGAAAAACCTGCAAACGAAATCATTGCTAACACAACTGTTAGTAGTACAACTTTTTTCATAATAAATGTTTAGTTAAAAAAATAGATGGATAAATATAGTGTTAATTTTTTTACAAAAAACAATGGTATAATTATATGTTAATATCTTTTTAACACATGTAACGTACAGCATTCATTATAAATTGAAGTGTATTGTATTAGTTTTTATTGCATTATAAAAAAATACATGGTTAATTAATATTAAAAATGAGAAAAGGATTTTGTAAGGATTTTAATAGACACAAAAAAAGAAGCTAGTATTAGCTTCTTTTTAAAATATTTTATTTTTGAGTAAACAATATTACTCTTTAAAACTTTCTTTAATCTTTCTACTCAAATCCACCTCTATCATTCGAACAGCAATATTTATCATATTCTTAAAAGCATTTGCACCGCTTATTCCATGGCCAATGATAACTGGTTTTTCTACACCAAGCACCGGCACACCGCCATAAATTTCAAAATTGAAACGTTCAAAATGTTCATCTTTAATATTCCTTCTTTTTACAATATCGTAAACGCTTTCGGCCAATTTTAAAACCACGTTTCCGGTAAAACCTTCGCAAACCATCACATCAGATTTATCTATTAAAATATCCCTGCCTTCTATATTTCCTATAAAATTGATGTGCGTATTTTCTTTTAGTAATGGGTAAGCGGCTTGAGCTAAAATATTTCCTTTGCCTTCTTCTTCGCCAAGGTTTACAAGACCAACTTTAGGGTTATTTATTTTTAAAACATGCTCTGCAAATAATGCCCCGAGCACAGCAAACTGACTTAAGTTTTCAGGTTTGCAATCTGCGTTCAATCCTACATCTACCAATAAGCCTAACGAGCCATTTTCTCTTGGTACGTATGCGCCAATGGTTGGGCGAAGTACACCTTCTATTTTTTTTATGCTAAATAATGCACCAACAAGCATTGCGCCAGTATTGCCAGCACTAATAAATGCATCAATCTTTTCTGTGGCCAATAATTTAAAACCTATTGCAATAGAACTTTCTGTTTTTTCTTTAAATGCTTTGGTAGGATGTTCGTGCATTTCTATTACCTCGGGTGCATGTACAATTGAGTATTGCTTCTCAGGTAAAGTATTTATTTTTATTTCTGCTTTAATTTTTTCTTCATCGCCAATAAGTACGAGCTGTATATTTTTATTGTTGGATGAAAAGAATGCAGCTGCACCTTTCACAGCTTCTAGCGGAGCAAAATCTCCACCCATCATATCTAGCCCAATTGTAATCATTGCAAGAAATTTTAAAAATTAAAAATTCCAAAACCTTTCTTGAAGTTATGCAAGAATGACTTTGGAATAAAATATTTTATTTAGC
>JAYSOC010000426.1:0-8810 GCA_043723285.1 Ferruginibacter sp.
CAAATGAAAATTGGTGAGGGAACCTTTAAACATATAAATACCTGTACGTATATTTATTTTATGCCAAATTAATTTATCAACGCCGCCATCTTCGGAGGTTTCGAGTATCAAAGGCATAAGAACATTGCTGATGGCTTGCGAAGCCGTGCGTGCAAAACCACTTGGAATATTTGGTACACAATAATGTATTATATCAAATTTTGTAAAGGTTGGTTTTTTATGAGTGGTAACTACACTTGTTTCAAAACAGCCGCCATGATCTATACTAACATCTACAATTACACTGCCTGGTCGCATACTGCTTACCATACTTTCTGTAACAACCATTGGCGTTCTTCCACCATCGTTTCCTAAAGCTCCAACGGCTACATCGCAAGTTTTTAATTGTTTGCTAAGTATTTTTGGCTCTATTACTGATGTCCACAAACGCACGCCAATATTGTTTTGTAGCCTTTTTAATCTGTAAATACTGTTGTCAAATATTTTTACATTTGCACCCATTGCCAATCCTGTACGTGCAGCATATTCGCCCACAATGCCTGCGCCAATTATGATAACTTTTGTTGGTGGAATACCACTGATGCCACCAACCAAAACGCCTTTTCCATTGTTGGCGTTGCTCAAATATTGTCCTGCAATAAGCATTACTGCAGAGCCTGCAATTTCGCTCATGCTTCTTACAATAGGGTTATGTCCACTATCATCTTTTAAGTTTTCAAAACTGAGTGCGGTTATTTTTTTCTGCATCATTTTTTCTAAAATTTCTCTTTTCATTTCGGCTAAATGAATTGGAGAAATAATATATTGATTCATTTTTAACAACTCACATTCTTCTAAACTAACAGGGGCACTTTTTACAATAATATCGGCTTCAAAAACTTGATTTTTGTCTAAGCAAATTTTTGCGCCTGCTTCGCTGTAATCAGTGTCTGAATAGTTGGCGCCTTCCCCTGCTTTTGTTTCTATGCATACCTCGTGGCCATTGGCTACAATTACACTCACTGCATCTGGCGTAAGTGCAATTCGATTTTCGTTAAAAGAATCTTCTTTTGGAATGCCAATATAAAGTGCTTCTTTTTTTGGTTTTATATCTAAAGTTTCTTCTAATGTTTCGTATGTGAGCGATGGAGATACGAAGGGTTTTGTTGTTGCCATTATTGTTTACTTAAATAAGATTTGTACATTTTACTAAAAGTTTTTTCTGCTCCGCAGAAATATTTTGCCACAAAGTCTCGAAGACATGAAGGAAAAACTTCGTTTTTCTATTTACTTTATCTAATTCGTAAAAAAACGAAGTTTTTTGAAACTTTGTGCCTTAGCGACTTAGTGGCTATTTTTATTTTTTATTGCGAAGCAATAGAAAACTGTTTCCTAAGAATCAGCTAATTTACATTTTTATTTCTAGTCCCCTTTCTTTCTCACCCGAAATCGATAAATAACAATGCACTGTATCATCAGGAAACAATGAAGGAGTTATCTCTGGCCACTCAACCAAACTAAGGTTTCCACTATAAAAACAATCTTCTATACCGGCATTAATGGCTTCTTGCTCATCTTTTAAACGATATAAATCTAAATGATAAATTATGTTGCCGTTGGCAGAAATGTATTCGTTTATAATAGAAAACGTAGGACTGCTTACAGCACTGTTCACTTTTAATACATCGCAAATGGCATGTACAAATGTGGTTTTGCCTGCGCCCATTTGCCCGTGTAAGGCTATTACTTTTTTGTCGCCAATAACTTGCAGAAAAGTTTTAGCAGCTTCATTTATATTATCTAAGGAAAAATTTACATCCATGTTGCAAAGATAAATTTCTTATTAGGTAAATAGTTACAACAAATGCAAGATAATTTTGCAATATGCAAAAAACAGAATTGACAGTAGAAGGAATGACATGTAGCAACTGCGCATTGAGTGTAACAAACTATCTTAAAAAAGAAGGTTTTTCCGATGTGCAAGTAAACCCAATTACTGGTGCAGTAAGCTTTGGTTCGGATAAGGCTGTAGAAATGATAAAAATAAGAGCCGGTATTAAAAAACTTGGCTATACAGCTATAGATGAAAATGAAACTGTACAAGAAAAAGCGACATCATTTTTATCAAACAACAAACAACGTTTTCTTTTTACGCTACCGTTTACCCTCGTGCTCATGTTACACATGTTGCCCATGAGCGTATATACTCATTGGCTCATGAATCCTTGGATACAATTGGCTTTGTGTTTGCCAGTATTTATTATTGGTATGTATTTTTTTGGAAGGAGCGCTGTAAAAAGTTTAATGCACAGCACTGCCAATATGAATGTATTAATTTCGGTTGGTGCATTGGCTTCATTTATTTATAGCCTTGTAGGTGCTACGCTACAATTGGGTGAGCATTATTTATTTTTTGAAACTACCGCATCCATCATCACATTGGTTTTCTTTGGCAATTATTTAGAGGAGGCATCTATACAATCTACACAAAAAGCTGTACGCTCACTTACTGCATCGCAAAAAGTAATGGCAAATATGATTGCTTTTGATGATGAACATAAAGAAGAAATTTTTCCGCTAGAAAATATTTATTTAAAAACGGGCGATTTGGTATTGATAAAAAATGGTGAACAAGTACCTGCAGATTGTAAAATTTTGTGGGGCGATTGTTTGGTGAACGAAGCTATTGTAACTGGTGAAAGTTTACCACTGGGAAAAACAAAAAAAGATTTTTTAATTGGTGGAAGTGTTTTAGAAAACGGTTTGGTAAAAGCACAAGTAACTGCTGCTGGAAAAGATACGGTGCTTTCAGGCATCGTAAAAATGGTAGAAAATGCCCAAGCAGAAAAACCGCCTATGCAAAAATTGGCAGATAAGATTAGTGCCGTTTTTGTGCCAGTAGTTTTAGCATTAGCTGCACTTACTTTTTTGTTGAATTATTTTGCGTTTGATATTAATAGTGGCGATTCGTTGATGAGGGCAGTTGCCGTTTTAGTAATTTCTTGTCCATGTGCTATGGGTCTTGCAACGCCTGCTGCTATTGCTGTTGGGCTTGGTAGGGCTGCAAAGCAAGGTGTATTGTTTAAAAATGCATCGGCATTAGAATTTTTTAAAAATATAGAGCAAATTGTATTTGATAAAACTGGTACGCTTACAACTGGTAAATTTTCTATCAGCAATTTTTCTACTACCATAAATGAAGAGGAGTTTAAACAAATTGTATTTTCGTTAGAGAAATTTTCTAATCACCCTATAGCAAAAACAATTGTAGAAAATTGGAAAACGAATAACATCATCACATGGAAAAATATTGAAGAAATAAAAGGTATTGGTATAAAAGCAACGGATGTAAATGGAAATATTTTTGAAGCAGGGTCATACAAAATACTTTTAAAAAATGATGAGGCAACACACAATATTTTTGTTTTAAAAAATGGCGAGAAAATTGGATGGATAGATGTGCAAGACGAAATACGACCAGAGGCAAAAGAAACGATAGCTTTATTACACAAGAAAAATATAAAAACGATTTTGTTGAGTGGCGATATGCAAAGCAAGTGCGATTTTATTGCAAAAGAAGTAGGGATTGATGAAGTTTTTGCAGAACAAACGCCCACACAAAAACTTGAAAAAATTGCTCAGTTAAATGCTGTTATTCCAACTGCTATGGTTGGCGATGGTATAAACGATGCACCAGCATTGGCAAAAGCAACGCTCGGGATTTCTTTAAGCGACGCCTCGCATATTGCAATGCAAAGTGCCGATGTAATTTTGTTGAACAATGGCATTAAACATTTGCCTCTTGCGCTTGGGTTAGGAAAGCATACATACAAAACAATAAAGGAAAATTTATTTTGGGCATTTTTTTACAATATTATTGCTATTCCTATTGCTGCTTTTGGGTTGCTCACACCTACGCTTGCTGCATTGGCTATGGGTTTTAGCGATATTGTGTTGGCTGTAAATTCGGTAAGGTTGTTTGTGAAGAAGGTTTTGTAGGATTATATTTTTTTCAAAAATCCATAATTGTATTGTAAATCTGTTTGAATTATTTGCCAAACAGTTTCATAATCTACTCCAAAATAATCATGAATAAGTTTATTTCTAAAGTCTTTAATTTCTCTCCATTCAATTAACGGATTTGCTGTTTTTGTTTCATTAGAAACCATTGCAGAAGCTTCGCCTATTACTTCAAAACAACGAACTACGGCTAGCAACTTCATTTTGTTTTGTACAAAATCTTCATAAGAATCATTTTTTACAAATTCAAAAATGTTTTCAATATGCTCAACCATATCTTTTATAAGTAAATTATCTTCTCTCTTAGGCATAAATTAAGTCTGGTTTTATTACTTCAAAATATGGCTCTTTTATTCCTCCTTTTATCGCAGCTTGCACTTCTATATTTGGAAAAAGTTTTTCAATTTCATCAATACTATACAAAAACCCTTTGTAAGATTTTGGGTTAAATTCTACCATTATATCAATATCACTATTCTCTGTTTGCTCATTTCGAGCATAACTTCCAAATAGTGCCAATTCTGTTAAATTGTACTTTTCTTGCAGAGAAGGTTTAATCTCTTTTAGCTTTTGTAATATTTCTTCTTTAGTAATTTTCACTTATCCATTTTGTAAAACAAATATACGATTTGTAAAAAATATTGAATGTTTTAATTATTCTATGCTATACATTAAATTTCACCTAAAAAACATTACTTTTAAACAAAGAAAATAAGCAAGGCTTTCCTACAAATGTCCTCACACGAAATACTAAAAAAATATTACGGCTACGATAACTTTCGCCCACTTCAGGAAGAAATCATCAATTCTATTTTACAAAAAAAAGACACACTTGCATTATTGCCAACGGGCGGTGGAAAATCAATTTGTTTTCAAGTACCTGCATTAATGAATGATGGTTTATGTTTGGTGGTAAGTCCACTTATTGCATTAATAAAAGACCAGGTAGAAAATTTAAAAAAGAAAAGCATAGGAGCTTTAGCAATATACTCTGGTATGAGCTTTGCAGATGTGCGACAAACTTTACAAAATGCTGCTTTTGGTCATTATAAATTTTTATACGTTTCGCCAGAGCGATTAGAAACAAAATTATTTTTAGAATATTTACCTGCCCTCAAACCAAGTCTTATTGCCGTTGACGAAGCACATTGCATTTCGCAATGGGGTTACGATTTTCGTCCATCTTACATGCGTATAGCAAACCTGCGAGAAGAATTGCCAGGTGTTCCTGTAATTGCATTAACGGCATCGGCAACAGTTTCTGTACAAGATGATATTTGCAAAAATTTATTATTTGCAAAAGATAGTAATCGTTTTCAACAATCTTTTGTGCGACCAAATTTATCATACAGTGCTTTTAAACCTGTATCTAAAGAAAATAAATTGCTAGAGATTTTGCAAAATGTAAAAGGCAGTTCTATTGTGTATTGCAAAAGCAGAAAGCAAACCATTAAGGTAAGCGACTTGCTTAAACTAAATAACATTAATGCAGATTTTTATCACGCTGGTTTGTCGGGAGAAATGCGTACAAAAAAACAAGACGATTGGATAAACAATAAAATACGCACCATCGTTTGTACAAATGCATTTGGTATGGGTATAGATAAGCCAGATGTAAGAGTAGTAGTGCATTTTGAAGTGCCAGACTGTGTAGAAAATTATTATCAAGAAGCTGGTAGAGCTGGTAGAGATGGAAAACGAGCATACGCAGTTTTGTTGCACAGCGCAAAAGAAACCGATGATATTTTATACAAATTAGAAACACGTTATCCATCTGCCGAAAAATTAAAAACTATTTACATGGCTTTAATGAATTACTTGCAAGTAGCTGCAGGTATAGGCGAGGGGCAAAGTTTTGATATGGACATTTCCATGTTTGCACAACATTTTAAATTGAATATTTTAACAGCAACATATGGCATACAAGCATTGGCGCAAGAAGGGCTGGTAAGTTTTACCGAAATGATGTTTAAGCAAAGTACAGTGGAATTTTGTGTAAATAAAAATGATTTGCAAGAATTTCAAATACAACAACCCGACCTTGCAGAAACCCTTAGGGGATTGCTCCGTTCTTACGAAGGTATTTTCGATTACCCTTGTTCGATTTATGAAAATCCATTATCAAAATTTATAAAAATTTCTGCCGATCAATTAATAAAAAATTTACAATTACTTCATCAATATAAAATAATAGATTACAAACCTGCATCGGATAAACCTCAAATATTTTTGATAAAAAATAGAATGTACAACGATGATTTTGTTATTGATTTAAAAGCAATGAACATTAGAAAAGAAGAAGCCAAAAAACGTGCGGAAGCCATTACACTTTTTGTGCATGCTACCACAAGCTGCAGAAGTAAATATATAGCCACTTATTTTGGAGATAATGATGTGCCCGATTGTGGTATTTGCGATAATTGTATAAAAAATACAGATGCTACTTTAGCACCATTTCAATTTAAAATAGCCTCAGAAAAAATAATAGAAATAATAAAAACTAGTAAAACTAGTGTAACTGATATTTTACGAAAAATGAAACCATTGAAACAACGTTCGGTATGGTTGGTTTTACATTATTTATTGGCAGAAGAAATAATTGTAACAGATGAAAATAATGTTATAACATTGAATAACAATAGATAAATTAAAAAAATTGGGCATAAAAAAAGGGACCAAGATAGAAATCTAGTCCCGCTTTAAAATCCAATATCCTATGAAAAACCGTAGCAAACATACGGCAAGTATATTTCATAAACAAACATTTTAAAAGTTTTTTATAGAAATTTTTCTACAAATTATAGAATTGCAAACAGTTATAAAACAAAATGCTCATAACCATTAGATTACGAGCATTTTATTTTTGAAGATTATTTTAATTTTTTTAATAAAAAATTTTTAAAACCAACTCGATTTACGGGAAGTACGAGTACGACCACCAAGCCCCAAAGCACCTAATAAAGAGCGAACTATGCCATTACCTGCAGTACGCATCATGCTTTTTACAACAGTATTGCCAGCTATTTTTTCAAATGCATTTGGTTCTTCTTTAGCTTGCTTCTTACTAGTTTCTTCTTCAGCTACTTCAGCATTATTAGCCTCTGCTTCTGCTAGTTTTGCTGTAAGCATTTCGTAAGCACTATTGCTATCAATATCTTCTGCATATTTAGCTACCAATTTACTTTTTCCATTTATGGCATCTACTTCTGCTTGTGTAAGCACATCCATACGGCTACGAGGGCTGCAAAGCATTGTGTGTGCAAGCGGAGTAGGAATTCCTTTCTCACTTAGTAAAGTAATTAATGCTTCTCCTATTCCTAATTGTGTAATTAAATCTTCGGTTTTGTAAAATTCTGTTTCAGGATAATTATCCGCAGCTTGCTTAATTGTTTTTCTGTCAACAGCCGTAAATGCCCTAAGTGCATGTTGTATTTTTAAACCAAGCTGCCCAAGTACTGATGCTGGAATATCCATTGGGTTTTGTGTGCAGAAGAAAATACCAATACCTTTTGAACGAATGAGTTTAATAATTGTTTCAATTTGCTGTACCAATTCTGTGCTTGCTTCTTGAAAAATTAAATGCGCTTCGTCAATTATAAGAATCAATTTTGGTTTATCCATATCCCCTTCCTCAGGCGATGATGCATATAGCTCGGCCAACATTTGCAACATAAACGTAGAAAATAATTTTGGCCTATCTTGAATATCCATTACACGAAGAATGTTTATCATGCCTTGTCCCTTATCGTTTATGCGCATCAAATCTTCTACTTCAAAACTTTTTTCACCAAAGAAAATATCAGCCCCTTGTTGTTGCAATTCTATAACCTTGCGCAAAATAGTTCCTGTAGATGTGGTAGAAATTTTACCATACAATTTTTCAATTTCTACTTTGCCTTCATCGCCTATAAACTGTAAAACTTTTATAAAGTCTTTAAGGTCTAATAACGGCAATTTATTATCGTCGCAATATTTAAAAATAAGCGCTACTACGCCGCCTTGTGTATCATTTAGGTCTAAAATTTTACTTAGCAATACAGGGCCAAACTCACTTACGGTTGCACGAAGTTTTACCCCATTTTTTCCTGTAAGTGATAATAATTCTGCAGGAAATAATGCAGGTGTATAACTCATTTGCATTTTACCATAACGATCTTTTACTTTATCATTTTCAGAACCGATAGCTGCAATACCACTCAAATCTCCTTTAATATCCATTAATAAAACTGGCACGCTAGCATCGCTCAAAAACTCACTTATCATTTGCAAGGTTTTTGTTTTACCAGTACCCGTAGCACCAGCTATAAGCCCGTGGCGGTTCATTGTTTTTAATGGTAAAAAAACTTTTGCATCTGGCACAACTTCGCCATCTAATACAGCTGCACCTATTTGTACAGATTCTCCTTTAAATGTGTAGCCATCTGTAATGGCTTTTATAAATGCTTCTTTGTTTGGCATGGGGTTAATTTTTTTGGAAAGGTACAATGAAAGATTAAAAAAAACATACAATTTATAAACCTAACGTATTTTTGACAAATTGAAACTATCAATCACCATATTTATATTCGGAATTGCCGTTTTTGGAGCGTCTAGTTTTATCAATAAAGTAGATGATATTTCCGCTATATCCAAAGCCACCCTTGGCAAAAAACTATTCTCCGAAAAAATACTCTCCAAAGATTCCTCTGTGAGTTGTGCAAGTTGTCACAAGCCAAATTTAGCATTTGCCGATACACTTGCATTTAGTATTGGTATAAATGGTAGTGAAACAAAACGAAATACACCTTCTGTTTTAAATATGAAAAACAGAC
>JAYSOC010000427.1:0-8793 GCA_043723285.1 Ferruginibacter sp.
AGAAGTAATCGTAGGCAACAAGTGCCTAGCCAGCAAAATAACGATCAAGTATATAATGCGCCAAGCACAGGCACATCATCTGGTAATGGTAACAATGGCGGCGGAGTAGCCACAACACCACAAACAACTAGGAAAAAAGGCTGGAGCCAAGCTGCTAAAGGTGCAACCATTGGAGGAGTAGGTGGAGCTGTGGCAGGAGCAGTAATATCTAAAAACAAGGGTAAAGGTGCTGTTATTGGTGGAGTAATTGGTGCAGCCGGCGGGTATATTTTAGGAAGAAGAGCAGATAAAAAATCGGGCAGAGCAAATTATACGCAGAAATAATTTACCAATGTGCTACAATAAAATAAACTGAAAAAGCAAAGAATAAAAAATAGCCACGAGCACATGATTATTCATTCGTGCATTCGTGGCTATTTATTTTATAATTCTTCATCTTCCGAAGCCTTTTTTAAAAATGCTTTTTCTTCATCAGTAAGAAAATGATATCCCTTCTGATTTATTTTATCTAAAATTTCATCTACTCTTTTTTGAGTAATATTACTGCTTTTGGTAAATGGTTTTCTATTACCTGTATTGTAAAATACTTCATCTTCTTTGTAGGTATCTTTTTTTTCTTTTGGGTCAAAAAGATGCATTACATAATAATAAGATTTATTCATCCATACAGAGGCATCTTTGCCTTTGCGTAAAAAAAGAACGAATAAAAAACCTGCTACTGCTCCACCCAAGTGCGACAAACTGAATGCAGCACTTGCACCTGCTACGCCAGCAAAATCTATTAAAATATATACCGTCATCAATACCCAAATAGGAATACCATTTCGTATTTGAGTAAAAAATCTATAATTGGGAGAAAGGGTTGTCGTAGCCATGGCAACAGCCATCACGCCTGCGTTTGCGCCAAGTAAACCTTCTGTACCTCTTACATTTGCAAGTGGGGGCAATAAATAATGAGCGCCAATAAAAAATAATGCACCAGTTAAACCACCATAAATATAAATAGGAAAAAGTTTATCGTTGCCAGCCATTTGTTGCAACAAATATCCAAATGCCCAAAGCCAAATCATATTGCTAATACCTCGCATTAAACCGCCACCAACTTCGGTAAACATAAAACTTAAAATTGTCCATGGGCGTTCGGAAAGTTTTGTAAGGCCAGATGGCAATTCGAACCATTGAACAACATGAGTGTAAAAATATTCGGGAGTTTTTTCACCTACGTAGACACCCACTTGTATGGTCATGAGTACCAGAAAAAAAATAACATTTATAGCAAACAAAGCCATAAGTGCATTATCATTGGCACCCAATAAAAAACGGCTGCGTTTTGGTTGCTTATATTCGTTTCTATGGCTGCGGTCGGTTTCTCCCATTGTTAAATTAATTTATATGCAAAAATACAAAGGGAAAGTGAGTATAATATAAAATCATAAAAGTTTTAATAATTTATAAACAGCGGGATAATATATTTTGATAACAAAATATATTTCTTGTATAATAGCAATCTATCAACAACATCACCAACCTCAAAAACAAAAAATTATGAAATAGTATTTAATGGCTTTAAAAAGATTCGCAGATTTTAACAGAAGATTTAGAAGAAGTAAATATTAGTTTTTTTATCTCTTTAGTGTGATTATTATTATAGTATTAAGTATGTTAACTGCTTATGCATCTTTTTTGGGTTATCTATTAATGATTTATTATGTAGGTATGCTTATTCCTTTAATAGCTGCAGGTGTAAGAAGAATACACGATGAAGGCAAAAGTGGTTGGTACTTATACCAATTTATAGTTTAATACTACTTTTTACTGCTGGCGTTGCAGGTACAAACGAATATGGGCCTGATCCGAAAAACCCTGCATTTGAAGATGAAATAAATAAAATTGGACAAAACTCATAGTTCTATTATAAGATAAATAAAAACGTGCGACAAATATTTGTCGCCCATTTTTATAATATAAATTCTTTATTAAAATTCCCGAAGAGCCTTTTCGATTTTCTTCATTCTTTTTTGCAAGCACTTCTATTGTTTCAAAATTTGTCATTGCTTTTATTATGTCAGCTAGGGCATACTTTAATAACGATGTAAGTATTTTTTGATAACGAAACTTTAAAAAGTATAAGCAACCCTTAACCCAACGGTACTTGAGTTGATGCTATTTTTGCTATAGCCAGTATATTTTAAAGCGGCATCTAGATTGTCAGAAAATTTATATCCAATACCAGGTGCATAGGTAAACGCCGAGCTAGAAGTTCCACTTGCTGTAGCAATTGTAATACCTAATTGTGCTAGTGCAAATACTTCATCTGTAAAATAATACCTTATACCTGCAAGTATAGGAATATAACCTACAGCTTTGCCTTTGCTAGTAACTCCAAAAGCGGTAATGCTTTTTGGTAAAAAACTGATGTATCCTGCATTTACAGTTAAAGCAAGGTCATCTGCTACTTTATAATCTGCTTGGGCTGTTCCGCCAATTCCAAAGCTGTAAGCTTTCCCAAAATCTGCCAATGGTAGAGCAGCTTCTACACCTACACTAAATTTTAGCATTTGTAAATCATCTTCTTTTTGTTTTTGTGCAAAGGCGGCAATAGAAATGCCAATGATGACAATGGATAAAATTGTTTTTTTCATGATTGCATAGTTTAATTAATAAATAGAAATTGGTTAGTAAAATATTAATGAAATAAGCAAAGCAATAGCACAACAATAATTTATTTGAATCGATGGATGCTAGGCTCTACTATATTGAAGTATGATTAGCAATTTTTATACCAGTAGCTAAAATAGCTGCGCATAGAAGTGAATAAAATCATAAAATTTCACAACAATAATGTGATAATTATTGTAACATTAATTTGAAGGTCGGAGAAAATATTTTTACAAATAAATAGAATGCTGGTACTAAATATAAGTTTGATTAATAAAACGTTTTCTTATTTGTTTTATTCCAAAAAAGTACCAATAAAAAGCCAACCAATGCGCCACCAAGGTGAGCAAAATGTCCAACATTATCGCCAGCAATTCTATTAAACCCACTATATAAATCTATTAAAATAAAAAAGGGAATTACATATTTTGCCTTTAATGGAATTGGAATAAACATCACATACAATTCTGTATTTGGAAAATAATACACAAATGCGGCTTCCACTCCCATAATAGCTCCCGATGCACCAATGGCAGAATATTCATTTTTAAATTGCTCTACCAATTGTTTTGAGTATCCACCATATTGAACAGCTTCCGCACTTTTAGCAAACTGCTCTGCAGTAAAAGGAATAAACAACATTAAGATTAGTGAAGCACCAATACCACAAATTAAATAAAAAATTAAAAACTTTTTAGCTCCCCAAATTTTTTCTAACATGGTGCCAAATGTGTACAAACAAAACATGTTAAAAATAAGATGTGCAAAATTACCTTTGGAATGTAAAAACATATTGGTAATAATTTGGTGCGGCTGAAATTGAGGCGAAGTGTAGTAATGCATTGCTCCCCACTCGGTGAGATCAAAAGGTTTTACTAGAAGTTGTGCAACAAAAATTACAACATTTGCAATAATAATATTTATTACAGCAGGGTTTTCTTTTTGAAATCTATTTCCAGAAGCGAAAAATGACATACACTATTTTTTATTTTTATAAATTAATCTTTTTTCAAAACCATCCTTGCCACACATTCTATATGATGTGTTTGAGGAAACATATCTACTGGTTGTGTTTTTTCTACTGTATATTTTTCGCTGAGCAATAATATATCTCTAGCCATAGTAGCGGTGTTGCAACTTACATACACAATTACTGGCGCAGCTATTTCTAATAATTTATTTACCAATTTCTCGTGCATACCTGCACGAGGTGGGTCTGTAATCACTACATCGGGTCTGCCATGCTTTGCAAAAAAATCATCATTACAAATTTTTATTACATCGCCAGCAAAAAAATGTGCATGTTCAATTTTATTATTTTCAGCATTTTTTTTAGCATCTTCTATAGCATCTTCTACCAACTCTACACCAATAATTTTTTTTGCCAATGGGCTCACAAAAATACCAATGCTACCAGTACCACAATATAAATCATACACAATTTCTTCGCCTGTAAGCTGCGCAAAATCTCTTGCAATACTGTATAATTTTTCTGCTTGCTTTGTATTGGTTTGGAAAAATGATTTGGGGCTAATAATAAATTCAAAATTTTCTAATTTCTCTGTTACATATCCTTTACCAAAATAAACTTGTGGAGTAAGGTCATAAATAGTATCGTTCCATTTTGGGTTGATGGTGTAAAGCAAGGTTGTAATTTCGGGAACAGCAGCAAGCAATGCATCCATTACTTTCTTTGTGTTTATTTCATCTTCATAATTTATACAAAGATTTACCATAAGCTCGCCAGTAGTGCAATAGCGAATAATTAAATTGCGAAGCCAACCTGTATGCAATCTAATATCGTAAAATGGATAATTGGTTTCTTCTGCAATTTGCCGCATGGTATTGCGTATGCGATTGTTCACATCATCCATCAAAAAACATTCAAAAATAGAAATCGTTTTATCAAAAATTCGTGGTGCATGAAAACCAAGAGAATTTTGTTGCATATCAATATTTTCATTGCCAATTTCTTCCGAGGTAAGGTATCTTTTATTGCTAAATGTAAATTCTAATTTGTTTCTATAATAACGCTCATCATCTGCACCAATAATTGGCAACATAATAGCATCATTCACTTTTCCTATACGCAATAAATTTTGCTCGGCTTCTTGCTGTTTGTATTGCAATTGTTTTACATAAGGCAGCATTTGCCATTTGCAACCACCACATACACCAAAGTGCTGGCAAAATGGTTGTACCCGATCAGCCGATGGGGTTACTAATTTTAAAACTCGAGATTCTGCCCAATCTTTTTTATTTTTTACAAGCAATAAATCCACCACATCACCGGGTACGGCACCTTCGGTAAAAATTACTTTTCCTTCGTGGCGTGCTATAGCTTTTCCTTGTGCAGCATAATCGGTTACGGTTATCTTTTCTATCGTTATTCTTTTGTCCTTTTTTCTCACAGCGCAAAAATAGCATTTCTTATATGCTAAGAATGAATATTTTTTTCATTTAATTGCCACCAATTACACGAACAACCACCAATAAAAACATATTAGTGAAAATTAGTGCCATTAGTGGCAAAAAAGGTTTTAGCAAATGTTTCTCAGTAGCTGAGGGTTGTTAAAAAAATTTAAAACAATCAATTATATGGCAAAAACGCTTCTTTTTAACGGCTATTTTAAATACATTTGTCAACTTTAATAACATGATACGAATGAAAAAATATTTTCTAGCTTTTATTTTGATGGTAAGCGTGTATGCCGCTAAAGCACAAGGGTATAACATTAGCCTACAAAGCAATTACAAATCGGGTATTGTTTACCTTACTTATTACATGGGCAAAGATTTTATTTTGCAAGATTCTTCTGCCGTTAGCAACACTGGTCGTTCGCTTTTTAAATCTCCCAAAAAATTAGTGCCAGGTATTTACTCTATCATTTTTCCTGGTAAAAGACTTACCACCGATTTTTTGATAGAAAAAGAACAACTTATTTCTATTGTAGCAGATACGAATAAGTTGGAGCAAACAAAAATAACTGGCTCGCCTGCCAATGTCGATTTTAAAAATTACCAAACTTTTGTAAATGCAAAAGGTAAATTTTTGCAGCAAGAAAAAGAAGCATACAATCAATCTAAAACAAAAGCAGATTCTGCAAAGCACGAAACGGCATACAAAAAATTAAGCAAAGAATTAAACGACTACAGAGAAAATGTAGTGAAATTAAAACCAAATTCTATGCTAGCTGTTTTGCTCAATGCATTGCGTGAGCCCGCATACCCAACCAAAGTAGCTGTTGCCAGAAAAGACTCTGTAGATAATTATAATTTTTACAAATCCCATTACTGGGATGGTATAAGTTTTATGGATGATAGAATTGTACGCACGCCATTTTTTTTACCAAAATTAGAAACGTATTACAGACAAATAATGCCACAAGCGCCAGATAGTTTAATAAAAGATTTAGACTATAAATTATTGCTTGCAAGAACCAGCCCCGAAATGTATAAGTTTTTACTAAACTGGTTTACCGACGAATATATAAACCCAAAATACATGGGGCAAGATGCGGTGTTTGTGCATTTGTATAATAAATATCATAGCAAAGGTGTAAGCAATTGGCTCAATAAAACACAAGACAGTGTAATTACAAGAAGAGCTTTTATGCTTATGAGTAATTTGATTGGCGAAATGGCTGCAAACCTCGAATTTGCTGATACTACAGGCAAAACAAAAGCATTATACGAAGTAGATGCGCTTTATACTGTAGTAATATTTTGGGATCCTAATTGCGGGCATTGCAAAGATGAAATACCAAGGTTAGATTCTATGTACAGAGCATCGTGGCAAAAGAAAGGAGTAAAAATATATGCCGTACTTTCCGAAACCGAAAAAGTAAAAGAACAATGGTTGATGTTTTTACGAGAAAAAAAAATTACAGATTGGGTAAATGTTTATCAAACTAAAGCAATGGTAGATGAAGAAACTAAAAATCAACGCCCTACGTTTAGGCAATTGTATAATGTAGAAATGACACCTACCATGTATTTGCTAGATAAGGAAAAAAGAATCATTGCAAAAAAATTAACGATAGAGCAAATGAATGATTTGATAGATGTAGATATGAAAAAAGAGAGAAAATAATTTTGCAATAAAAAAACCAGCTTACTAAATGAAAAAAGTTTTTATTTTTTGCGCAGCAGCGCTTTGTACTAATGCATTGTTTGCACAAACATTATTTTCGTATGGCAAAAATGAAACCAGCAAAACAGATTTTTTGCGTGCATATAATAAAAATAAACCTAGCACTACCGATAAAGAAAAAGCAATGCGGGAGTATTTAGATTTATATACCAATTTTAAACTTAAGGTAAAAGCAGCACAAGAACTAAGGCTAGATACGATTTCGCAAATAAAATACGATGTGCAAAATTTTAGAGAGCAAGTATTGGAAAATTATTTGAGCGATGAAAAAGGTATGCAGTTGTTGATAAATGAAGCGACGGATAGAGCAACAAAAGATGTACATATTTTGTATTTTTCTGTACCAGTATCTAACGATGCTAAACCTGCTGATACGTTAAAAGCTTATAACGCTGCAAAAGAATTATACAACAATTTAAAAAAAGCAAACAGCAATTTGTACAATGAAATAGTGGCTGATATTTCTTCAAAATTTGCCCCTGCTAAATATGCCGATGTGGGTTTTGCAACTGCCTTTTCTGTGCCTTACGAATTTGAAAATATTATTTACAAAACAAAAGTGGGCACAGTGAGCGATCCTTATAGAACAAACAAAAGTTGGGTTATGTTTAAAGTAGTAGAAGATAGACCCGCCATTGGCAAATGGAAAGCAGCTCAAATATTATTTGCTTATCCACCAAATGCAGATGATAATATAAAGCTTGCTATAAAAGCAAAAGCAGATTCGGTTTATGCATTATTAAAAGACGGACTTGGATTTGCAGAAGCAGCAAAAAAATTTAGCGATGATAGAATGACTTATTTATCAGGGGGAGAAATACAAGAATTTGGTACAGGAAAATTTAATAATATATTTGAAGAGAACGTTATTGCATTAAATAAAGACAATGATTTTGGTAAACCTTTTGAAACATCTTTTGGGTACCACATTGTAAAAAGACTTACACATACGCCCGTGCCTACAGATAAAACCGACGGCGCATACCAATTTGAAACAAAACAAAAAGTAACGCAAGATAGCCGCATAAATAGTGAGCGTGAAAAATTTGCAAAAGATGTAATGCAAAAAACAGGATTTAAAAAATCGCCAGCAATAAATGATAAAATGCTTTTTAATGATATAGATTCATTGTTGGCTAACCCCACAGTAGAAAAAGTTAATAAACTCCCATTAAGTAAAAAAATAATTGCAAGTTTTAAAGATGGCACTCAAGTAAAAGGAGCAGACTGGTTAAATTATATACTAGAAAATATACCAAATGGAGAGCAACCAAAGCAACCCAATAGTATAATGTGGGACCGTTTTGCAAAACAAACGGTAATAAATTATTATAAAAAGCATTTAGAAGAATACAATGCCGATTTTAAATACCAGATGCAAGAATTTAAAGAAGGCAATATGCTTTTTGAAATAATGGAGCGCAATGTGTGGAGCAAGGCAGGTACAGATTCTATGAGTTTAAAAAAATATTACGAAGCACACAAAGAAAATTATAAATGGGCTGCAAGCGCCGATGTTTTAATTTTTAATTGCGCAACAGAAAAATTAGCAACCGAAGCATTAGTATCTAGCAAAGCTGGTAAAACTTGGGCGACCATTGCCGAAACCAGCAATAGCCAAATACAAGCAGATAGTGGCAGATACGAAGTTGCACAAATACCAGGTGTATCAGCAAGCACAAAAATTTTTGCAAATACTTTTTCGGATATTACTAAGAATGCAGATGGTAGTGCAAGTTTTGTAAAATATTTAAAATTGTACGATGCCAATATGCAACGCTCTTTTGCAGAAGCAAGAGGATTGGTAATAAACGATTATCAAAATGTGCTAGAGCAACAGTGGGTAGCGGAGTTGAGAAAAAAATATCCGGTAAAAGTGAATGAAGTTGTGTTTAAGGAGATGGTGAAATAATTTTATTTCCGCCAACAACACGAATGCTCATGATTAAAAAACGGATGCCAACTTTTTAAAAGTTGGCATC
>JAYSOC010000428.1:0-3468 GCA_043723285.1 Ferruginibacter sp.
AAAAAGAATATGGAATAATTATTCTTACACGAAAAAAATTAGATATAAAAAAAGAAAAAAATGTATCGTATGCATTGTGGAATGTAAAAGAAGGAACAATAGATATTGAAGCTGTGAAAAAAGCAGATGCAATTATTCACCTTGCTGGAGCAGGTGTAATGGATAAAAAATGGAATGAAGAATATAAAAAAGAAATAGAAGAAAGTAGAACAAAAAGCGGTGTTTTACTAATAAATACATTAAAAAAAATAGAACATAAAGTTAAAGTAATAATTAGTGCATCAGCCATTGGTTGGTATGGCAAAGATATTTTACCCAATCATTATTTTACTGAAAATGAAAAACCAGATAACACTTTTTTAGGTATGGTTTGTAGTAAATGGGAGCAAAGTATAGAATCTGCTCAAGAAATTGGAATTAGGGTTTGTAAACTTAGAACTGGAATTGTATTAAGCAATGATGGTGGTGCTTACAAAGAATTTAAAGCTTCGTTAAAATTTGGCATAGCAGCCATTTTAGGAAATGGAAAACAAATAATAAGCTGGATACATATTGATGACTTGTGCCGCCAATTTATTTTTGCATTAGAAAATGACAAAATAAACGGAAGCTACAATGCAGTAGCACCAATGCCTGTAAGCAACGAAGTGCTCACCTTAGAAATTGCAAAAAAATTAAAACGAAATTTTTTTATACCCATACATGTACCCACTTTTGTTTTAAAAATAATGCTGGGTAGCAGAAGTATAGAAATATTAAAAAGCACAACGGTGAGCTGCAATAAAATAAAAGCTACTGGTTTTACTTTTTTATACCCAAGTATAGAAGCGGCCATAAATGAAATAGAAAATAAATAACTACAAGTCGGAATTAATATATTTTCTATAACTCCAAAATATAAATAGGGCAATATAAAAAAGGGCAAATGCCAAAACTACCCATGAGTAATCTGTAGGCGAAATGCCTTTAGCAAATGCCTTTAATGGATTATCAGGAAAAGCCAGTAAGCCATCAGCGGCATTCATAGGCAAATAACTACCTAAGCTCCCAAGGTCAACAATTTTGTCATCTCTCAAATTAATGCTCCAAAAATCTACCGCTTTTGACAATACATTTTCGCCTACCAAATAAATAAAAAATAAACCGATTGCAAACCCAGTTTTTTTAACAAGTACAGAAATTAGCACTGCAAACATATTATATGTAAGAGCTTTTAAGAAAAAATAGCCGACAGCAGAAATACTATTAAAAGAAAAATCTGTGTTGGAAAATAATGCAAATGCAATGGCTGTAATAAAAACCAAAATAGTACTTACAAACGCAAAAATAAAAGCGATGCCGAGTTTTACGCCAACAAATTCTCCTCTGCTCCACCCATCTATAATATTTTGTCTATTGGTACGAAAAGTATATTCGTTTGTTACCAGCATTAAAATAATCATAGCAGGTAGTATAAGTAAAAAACCAGACACATAACTAGTCGTTTGCCATGTACTCGCAAAACTATATGGGTTAAACATGCCAATAAAATCGCCAGCAGGTGTTTTTGCACTTATTTTTTGATAAACAAAATTAGTAAACACATTAGCCAGTACAATACCTACAGCAAAAAAAATTGCCATTACTTTAAATGCTGTATATTTTTTTATTTTAAGCCATTCTATTCTTAAAAGATTAATCATAAAAAATTTATTAGTTTGTTAGTTCCAAAAATTTAGATTCAAAATTGCTTTTCTTCAATTGCAAATGAGAAAGCACAACGCCATTATCAAAACAAAATTTATTAATGGCTGAAAGGTTTGCTGTCCCTGCATTGTACGATAACTCTATTACAGCATTCAACTCGTCAATCCTAATATAATTATTCAATTTTGCTAAAATAGTTTTTAAATTATTATTATCGCTTGCCGCTAATTGTACAATATCGTTTTCTTGAAAAACATCTTTTACTTTACCCGAAGCCAATAAATTTCCTTGCTTAAGTATGGCTACATGTGTACAAACTTTTTCCACTTCGTCTAGCAAGTGGCTCGCCATAATAATTGTTTTACCTTTTGCCGAAAGATCTTTTATTAAGTTTCGTATCTCTGCAATTCCTACAGGGTCTAGGCCATTAGTAGGCTCATCAAAAACCAATACATCAGGGTCGCCTAGCAAGGCAGCGCCAATAGCCAAACGCTGTTTCATTCCCAAAGAATATGAACTAAAGGGGGAGTCTTTTCTTTTTAATAAATCCACCGTTTGCAATACTTGTTCTATATCATCTTCGCCAAGGCCTTTTATGGCTGCCGTTATTTTTAAATTTTGCACGGCAGATAAATAATGATAAAAATTGGGCGTTTCCAATAATGTGCCAATTTTTTTACGATGATTATCATTAGCTGGCTCATCAAATAATTGGTAGCTACCGCTGGTAGCTTTTAGTACGTTCATTACAATACCTAGCAAGGTGGTTTTACCGCTTCCGTTTGGGCCGAGTATACCATACACACAACCTTGCGGAACGGAAAAACTAATACCCTTCAATGCTTTTATTTTGCCATAATCTTTCGAAATATTTGCTACTGTTAATATTGCCATCGTAATTATTTATGGTTCAAAGAAAGTGAAATGAAAATGAAATAGATGTCTTTTTTATGTGGGCGGTAAAATGCAATCTGTTACCGGCGTTAAGTATTAGCTAGGAAATTTGAATAGATGCCTTATTATTTTTAAATTGAAATTGCATAAAATAAAAATTTAACAAAAATGAAAAAATAAAGTAAGACAGCACTAAATAATTTCCCGAAGGCAACATTGAATTTAACCCAAACCAATCTCCAAAATAAAAAACCACTGCCATCCCAAAACACAAACGTATGCTTTCCCAAAGAATAGCATATTTATTCATATCCATTAATTCGGTATAGCTATAAACAGTAATAAAAATAAAAAGCCCATAAATAAAAATATTAGGCAAGCCAATACTAGCAATATTATTAAACAAATAGCCAATAAAAATCAATGTTATCAGCATTTGTACAACAGACCAATACATTAATGCTTTATTATTACCCCCATCATATTTATTAAAATTAAACGCATCTTTTATTTTATGCACAGGATATTTTTCTTCAAAACCATTTGGCCGCCAACCAGTAGGTTTAAACCAAATTGTTATTTTATCTTTCCAACTATTTGTTCGCCATGCATCCATTATCAATAACCAAATATGCTGAAAATTTATTCGAATAGGATTCCAGGTTTGTGCAGGTCGTGTAATACCATACACAGGTGGCACACTATCCAATTCTTCTTGAAAAGTGCCAAAGAGTTTATCCCAAATAATAAAAATTTGCGATAAGTTTTTATCCATATACTCCGGATTAATGGCATGATGCACTCGATGATGCGATGGTGTCACCAATATTTTTTCTAAAAACCCAAGCTTTTTTATATGCCTTGTATGATACCAAAATTGCAAAAACA
>JAYSOC010000429.1:0-8710 GCA_043723285.1 Ferruginibacter sp.
AAGAAAACAGAAGTGTGGTTCAAAAAATATTAACAAAACCACCAAGCCGTAACGAAGCATTGATATGGCAAATACGCACTTTTATAGAACAAAAAGAAATGGGCGATGCTGCAGGGTTGATAAGCATTTTGCAGAACGATGTTAATTTGCCTAAGCGTTTGCAAAACGATTTGCATGAAGTAACTGCCTATTGGTTTTTTGAACAAGGCATATTCGATAGCTCAGCTATACATTTAGAAAAAGCATTGAGTAATGCAGATACCAAAGAAGATAAAAGCCGTTGGAAATTTTTGTTGGCGCAGATGTATGAACAAACGGGCGATTATAAAAAAGCAGAAGATTTTTATGCACAAGCATCTAAAAGCACTACAGATGTTGTAATGGATATTTATGCGAAATTGAACAGTGCAAAAATGATGCGTAATACTGATAATACAAAAGAGTTGGATAAAAGTATTGCTACATTATTGCACATGGCTCGCAAAGATAAATACGAAGCATTTAGAGATATTATTTATTACTCGGCAGCACAATTAAGTATTCAGAAAACAGATACTGTACAAGGTATTAGTTTGTATAAAAAAAGTATTGAGAAAAATCTTACGGCATCTGTATACAGAGATAAGTCTTTTTTACAATTGGCTAATATTGCCTATAGCCAAAAAAATTATAGAGATGCACATTCTTATTACGACAGTATAAATGTAGTTGTAAAAGATAAAAATATAGACTCTGCTACCATTGCAGACAGAAAAGAAATATTGGGAAGATTAGCGCCAAAGATAATTGAAATAGAGAAGCAAGATAGTTTGCAAATGATAGCTGCATTATCACCTACAGAAAGAGCGGCGTTTGTAAAAAAACTAGCTAAAAAATACCGCAAAGAAAACGGATTAAAAGATGAAGAAGATTTTTCGGGCAGTGCACCAATAACTTTTGCCAGTAAAAGTAATGAGCCTGTAGATTTATTTGAAACTAAAAGTAGTAACAGTGGGCAATGGTATTTTTACAACACAAGCCTTAAAGCAAAAGGCTTTAACGATTTTAAAAACAAATGGGGCAAAAGAGCCAATGTTGATAATTGGAGAAGAAAAGCATCTTCACAATCCAATACTATTACCAAAGGAAATGGACGTGGATTGGATGGAAATATGGATCCTGATGCACCATTAACGAAAGAAGAAAAAGAACTAGAGATAAAAGCAACAGATTTTTCTTTTGATGGATTGATGGGTGGATTGCCACTTACACAAGAGTTGATGGATTCGAGTAATAATATTATTGCAAAAAACTTGTACGATGCTGCTCAGATATTTCAAAACGAATTGCAAGATTATGAGCAGGCTATTGTGAGGTACGAAGATTTTGTAAAAAGATTTTCATCGGATGCTAAGTTGCCAGATGTGTATTTGGGTTTATCTTTTTGTTACGGAAAATTGGGCAACACCTCAAAAGCAGAATTGTATAAAAATTTAGTGAAAACAAATTTTGCTGGTAGTAACGCAGCAAAAATAATTTCTAATCCATCTTTATTAAACCCTAATGGAAAAAATGCTGAGGTAACAGCAAAGTACGAAAGCATATACAATATGTTTTTAGAAGGAAAATTTGACCAAGCTATTGCAGAAAAGAAAAAAGCAGATAGCACTAATGGTTCAAATTACTGGAGCCCACAATTGCTATATATTGAATCTGTTTATCACATTAAAGCTAGAAACGATAGTGCTGCAATTGCTGGTTTGAAAAATATCATTGCATTGTATCCTACATCTGCATTAAAAGAAAAAGCGGCTACTTTAATAGATGTGCTTGGCAGAAGAGATAGTATTGAGCGGTATCTTACACAACTGCAAGTAACAAGGGTAGAAGAGGAGCAAATTATTTTTGTAGATGATAATCCGGTTATAAAAAAGGTTATACCAGTGGTTACAAAACCTACGGAAGTAAAATTGACACAACCCGTTGTTATAAAAAAAGTAGCCTCAGATTCTATAAAAGTGCCAACGGTCTATAAAAATAAAAACTTTGAATTGAAACCAGAAAGCCCGCATTATGTGGTAATGATTTTAGATAAAGTAGATGGTGTGTATATTAATGAAGCAAAAAATGCTTTTGTACGTTTTAATAAAGGCAGTATGGAAACATTAAATACTACTATAAAAAAAGATACGATTGATGCAACAAAAGCTTTACTAATATTTACGCCATTTGACAATGCCGCCGCTGCTATAAAATATTTTGATAAAATAAAAAGAGCAGCACCAAGTGAAGTATCGTGGTTGCAAGCTACAAAATACTCATTCATCATTATTTCTGAAGAGAATTTGCAATTGCTAAAAACAAACAAAGATGTAACATCTTATAAGCAATTGTTGAATGCAAATTTTGGAAATAAATTTTAGCATGCTTTTTGCGCAATAACTTTTTTAATAACCCCACACACATTCATGAAACGTTCTGTAAAAATTATTTGGTGGCTTTTTTTTGTAGGCCTTATATCTGTTGTTTTAATATTTGCTGCGGCCAATTTTGGCATTTTTGGTAAAATGCCTTCTTTACGTGAACTCGAAAACCCTGAGGCGGACTTGGCAAGCGAAGTAATAAGTGCCGATGGATTACTGATGGGAAAATATTATGCGGAGAATAGAAGTGAAGTTGTTTATCAACAAATTTCTCCTAATGTTATTCATGCATTGGTAGCTACCGAAGATGAGCGTTTTGATGAGCACTCTGGTATAGATGCAAAAGCTGTGGCTAGAGCTATATATTCTTTTGGAAGAGATGGTGGTGGTAGTACGATTACGCAGCAATTGGCTAAAATGATTTTAGGACAAGGGCATGGCGGCATTTTGACAAGAGGAACACAAAAAATAAAAGAATGGATTATTGCTGTAAAATTGGAAAGGAATTTTACTAAAGAAGAAATAATTACTTTGTATTTAAACAGAGCACCTTGGGGAAATGTATTTGGAATAAGAAATGCAAGCAGAACCTATTTTCAAAAAGAACCAAAAGATTTAAAGCAAGAAGAAGCTGCGGTTTTAGTTGGAATGTTGAAAGGGCCATCTATTTATGAACCAATAAGACATGCTGATGCAGCGGTAAATAGAAGAAATACTGTACTTGGCCAAATGGTAGCATCGCAACAACATTATTTATCAGAAGCTGAAGCTGCTAAATTAAAAGCGAAACCGCTTATTACAAATTATAAAACGATAGATGAAGAAATTGGGATAGCACCGCATTATAGACATGCTTTGGTAGATGTAATGAAAGAGTGGTGTAAGAAAAATAAAAATCCAAAAACTGGTGAGCCATATAATTTGTTTAGAGATGGATTAAAAATTTACACTACCATAGATTCTCGTATGCAACAGTATGCAGAAGAAGCAATGGAATCGCATATACCTGGTGAGCAAAGCAAATTAAATTCTGCTCTAAAATATAGAGGCGATAGACTTTGGAAGGGGCATGAAAATACCATTGATATTGCCATGAGACAATCTGAACGTTGGAAAAACATGGATGAGGATAAGATTGATGAGGCAACGATTAGAAAATCTTTTTTAATACCAGTATCTATGAAAATATTTTCGTGGAAAAAAGGTGGAGATAAGCATGAAATGGATACTGTAATGACGCCATTGGATTCTATTAAATACCACAAAAAATTATTGCAAACTTCTTTTGTAGCTATGGATCCAAGAAGTGGAGAAGTGAAAGCATGGGTTGGTGGCATAAACTACAAATGGTTTAAATACGATCACGTATCTGCAAGTGCAAGACAAGTTGGCTCTACATTTAAGCCATTACTTTACACCCTTGCTGTGCAAGATGCTGGCTACACACCAGAAACATATATACCTGGTGGCCCGCTTACAATGAATGGAAAAACAATAAGTACTGGAGGTGGAACATGTGCATATTGTTTGGCACATTCTATAAATGGTTGTGCTTGGCATTTGATGGCAGCTGTTGGTGTAAAACGTACTGTAGAGTTTGCAAAACAGTGTGGAATAAAAGCAAAAATTCCTGCAGTTCCTTCCATTGCATTAGGTTCCGCAGAGATACCAATTTTGGAAATGTTGCAAGCCTACACTATGTTTCCAAATAAAGGATACAATACAGAACCAGTATTGATAACAAGAATAGAAGACAAGAATGGGAATTTAATTTTTGAGTTTCCGATGGCTCAAAGCAAACAAGTAATTGGAGAAGCTGATGCATATACCATGGTGAAAATGATGCAAGGTGTAATAAAAGAAGGAACAGCAAAAAGATTAAACAGTTATAATATTCCAGCAGAAAAAGCTGGTAAGACAGGAACAACAAATGATAATACAGATGGTTGGTTTATTGGCTACACACCTACATTGCTTGCTGGTACATGGGTAGGTTGCGAAGATCCTTTTATTCCTATTTATGCAAATGGTGGTGGTGCCGAAATGGCTGCGCCAGCTTGGGGAAAATTTATGGAAAAAGTATATGCAGATAAAAAGTTTAAAAACTATACAGAGCAAAAAGATTTTACAATACCTGTAGAAATGAAAAACAATCCAATATCTGGCGATGCACAATATTTTGATAGAATTTTAGAACAGGGAGATCCGAGAACAGATGATAATGGTAAGGTTTATAAAACAGAAAATGGTAATGGCGAAGATTATTTTGGAGAAGAAAACCCTAGTGAAACAATTGGCGATAATACTACTGTAGAAAATAATCCTTCAGAAGCAGATACCAATAAAAGTGTTAGTACTCCAAAAGAAGAACCTAAAAAAGAAGAAAAGAAAACCACTGCTACACCAGCTATTGTAGATGATAAGAAAACAAATGCAAAACCAAAGGAAACTAAACCAAAAACACCCAAACCAAAAGATCCTATAAATAATGATTTTTAATATTTTAAAAGCAACTGAAAGGTTGCTTTTTTTAAGGGTGCATTTAAAAATGTCGCAGTTTGCAAATAGGGTTGTCAACCTTTATGCAGTTTATTTATTTAGAAATAACCAATTAAGGTTGACAACCCTTGCGACAATTATAAATGCACCCTTTTTTAATGACTAATATTTTCTTAACAATTCTTTTTATAGTTTAAAAAAAAGACTAAATCTATTTTTCAACATGTGTCGTAAATAATTATGCGATCGCAAGCTTAAAAATATTTTAAATAAAAATTATTAAAAAAATCATCATGAAAAAAATTAAGAATTTATGTATGCTTGCCATCGTGGCATTTGCAACAACAACGGCTTCGGCTCAAATGAATAAAACAGTTATGGTAGGTGGTGCGGCTATGCTTCCTACAAAAAATATTATTGAAAATGCAGTGAATAGCAAAGATCATACAACGCTTGTAGCAGCAGTAAAAGCAGCCGATTTAGTTGAAACATTATCTAGCACTGGACCATTCACTGTATTTGCCCCAACTAATGCTGCATTTGCAAAATTGCCAAAGGGTACTGTAGATAATTTATTGAAAGCAGAAAATAAAAAAAGTTTACAAACGGTGTTAACTTACCATGTAATATCTGGTAAAATAAGTGCAGCAGATGTGGTAGCAGCAATAAAAAAAGGCGGTGGAAAGTTTGTAGCTAAAACTGTTGCAGGTGATAATCTTACTTTTTCTTTGAAAGGGAAAAAAGTACAAATAACAGATGCTAGTGGCGGTAAAGCTTTTGTAACAATTGCAGATGTAAATCAAAGTAACGGTGTAATACACGTTATTGATAAAGTATTGTTACCAAAAATGTAGTTTTTGTAAATATAGATTTAAGGTTGAATAGGTTATTCTTTTAGTGGAGTAGCCTATTTTTTTTATACTTTTCTACCAAAAATTTTAAGGCTGTAAAAATGATTATCCATTATTGCAATGTCTTTTAGGTTTGCCCACTCTTCGAAACCTGCTTGCGTAAAGAGTTTGATGCTTGATTCGTTGTGAGCAAAAATATAACCTAGGATAGTGTGTAGTTTAAGTTTGGAAGCTTTATCAATGCAATATTGTAATATTTTTTTTCCATAACCTTGCCCACGCTTAGTTTCGTGTAAGTATATGCTTACTTCTGCAGTGCCTTCATATGCGGGGCGGCCATAAAAATTTTGAAAACTTGCCCAACCAATACAATTCTTTTTATTATCTTCTATCATCCATAACGGACGAGTGTTTTGGTTATGTTCGTAAAACCATGCCTCTTTACTTGCTACATCTACAAGTGTCGTATCGGCAGTAACCATGCGGCTTGCAATGGTGCTATTGTAAATGGTTACAATTAAAGGCAAGTCGGTAATTTGGGCATTTCTATAGTGCATTAAGGTTTTTGTTGAAATTAATTATGTTGATAATGATGAGTTAAGTTTTAAAAAAAAGTTGGTGAAAAAATTAATTACTTCTTGTCCACACTTCTGTTCTACCAAATAATGAAATACCAATATAACCTCTTACTTTTAAAGTATTTTTATCTTTTAAACTAATATTACAGCTGTATGTTTTGGCATTTTGCGGATCGTAAATATTGCCATCTTTCCATGCGTCATCATTATTAAATGTAAAGCCAGATAATAAGCCTAGCCCAATAATAGGATTGTTTCTTTTTGTTTTATCTGGATTATTTTTATCCACTTTTGCTTTGCCATTATCGAGTGGAGTTTTTAGCCAAATTATTTTGCCATAAAACTTATCGCCTGCTTTATATATTTGAATCTTAGCAGGGTCGTTTCCTTTGGTAAGCCAAATGCCTACAATATCGTCTGCTTTAAATTGTGCTTCAATATTATTGCTTATTATGATGAGTGCTGCAAGTGTGATTAATAATTTCATATTTTTATTTTTTTTGTATATGCTTATTGAATGCAAAGTAACAAATTTTAACATTCTATATCTCATATTGTGTTAACTTTACAAAGTGAAAAAAATAGTTTCCATATTTTTCTTAATTGTTTACGGATTTACTTCTGTAGGAGCAACTGTACATATGCATTATTGCATGGGCGAATATGTGGGTTGGAATTTGGAACATAAGGAAAATAGTAAGTGTGGCAAATGCGGCATGAAAGAAGATGCTAAAAAGAAAGGCTGTTGCAAAGATGAACACAAAGAATTTAAATTAAAAACAGATCAGCAAAAAGCAAGTGTGGCAGATTATATAAAAGTATTTTCTGAACCAATAATAAAACCTGAATTTCAATTTTATATAATTGCAAAATCAAGTGTAACTAAACCTTGTTACAATTACTACAGGCCAACGCCTAATATATTCATACAAAACTTACAAGTTTTGTATTGTAGCTTCTTAATCTGATTTATTAAATTTCCCCCTATTGCCGACACACACAAGTGGTTCGGGTACTGTTGCGTTTAAGCATATCTCTATTTTTATATCAAATATTTAAACTTAAAAGAATGAAATCATTATTAACTATGATAACTATTACGATGTTATCTATAACCACATTTGCACAAATAAAAAATAGCAAAACAGAAACGCTAAAAGTATATGGCAACTGCGAAATGTGCAAAGAGAAAATTGAAAAAGCTGGTACACAAAAAAATGTATCTAAAACAGTTTGGAACGATGAAACTGCCATGGCTACTATTAGTTATGATAGTAAAAAAACAACTTCAGACGCCATCTTAAAAAAAATTGCACTGGTTGGTTACGATAGCGAAAGTTTTTTAGCGCCTAATGCAGTGTATGCAAAATTACCTGGCTGTTGTAAATATGATAGAAAAGCAAAACCTGCCACAGCATTAACTACCGTAAAAGTAGAAACTAAAGATGACCACGCAGGACACAACCACAGAGCTACTGAAACAAAGCCCGTAGAAGTAAAGCAAGAAGTAAATCAAACACAGGCCATTTACGATAATTATTTTGCTGTAAAAGATGCATTAGTAAAAACAGATGCAGCTACTACTGCTAAAAAAGCTACCGCTTTATTAGCATCCTTAAATGGTATTGATATGGGTAAAATGAAAATGGATGACCACAAGGCTTTTATGAAAGTAGAAAAGGCTTTAAAAGCGGATGCAACAACGATTAGTACAAGTGAAGATGTGGCTACACAAAGAACTGCTTTTAGTAATTTATCTAGCAATATGATTACATTTATAAAAGTAACCAAAGCAAGCGAAACAGTTTATCTACAGCATTGCCCAATGGCAAATGATGGTAAAGGCGCTGATTGGTTGAGCAAAGAAAATGCAGTGAAGAATCCTTATTATGGTAATATGATGTTGACTTGTGGTAAAACGATAGAAACGATTAAATAAATTAATAATGAAATTCTTCAAATGGCTTTTTAAAAAATTATTCATAAAAAAATGTTGCCAATAGCAGCGCAAAAAAAGTAAAATGAAAAAAATAATGATGATCATAGCATTAGCATCAATTGCTATTGCGGCTTGCAACAACAATAGTAAACAACCGCAAACTACTGTAACAGATAATCCTAATCAACTCTATGCTTGTAGTATGCACCCCGAAGTAACAGGGAAAAAAGATTCAGTATGTAGTAAGTGTGGGATGAAACTAACTGAGCCAGTAAAGGAAAAAAAATAAATTATAATAATTAAAAAATAAAAAATGAAAAAAATAATAGTCTTATTGCAATGTATATCATTAGCTATAGCTGTAAATGCGCAACAAATAACAAAAGTAGAAATAATGGCTACAGGGCTTACCTGCTCTATGTGCAGCAATGCTATAAATAA
>JAYSOC010000430.1:0-3456 GCA_043723285.1 Ferruginibacter sp.
CTAAATTTTGATCATATAAAATATGTTGTTACCGATTACCAAAAAGTACATGTGAGAGGTGTTATAAATAAAGTGCAAGTAGATGGCGATAGTATTTTAGACCCAGACAATTTTGTGCATTTAGAACATACTGATGGTGGAAATTTATTGCATTTTAATTATGTACAACAAAAAACATTGTACATGAATGGCGCTAAAACTCGGCCACTAGTAAATTTAATTTGGAAACTTGGTGCTGGTATAAATATTCCTCGTACAGATTTTACGTACCACGGCGATAGATTTAATAATGATTTTCACATAGCAGGCTATAACCTAAGCGCAGAAGGCGGTGCAAGGCTTTACTTTTCTAAAAGATGGTTTTTAGAAGGCACTGGAAAAACAGGTTATGTGCGTTATATAAATGCGCTTGCCAATACAAACACAGATAAAGGCAACAGGGTAATTCATGCATTTGGCTATTTTGAATTCATTGCCTTAGTTGGTTACGATATTAAATTCTAATTTTTATATTTTATACCATTGAGTGCAGCACTACATACAAAAATTGTAAAAGAAACAGCTGCATTATTGGGTTTCGATTTTTGTGGTATTGCCAAAGCGCAATTTTTAAATGAAGATGCTCGTAGGCTCGAAACATGGCTCAATAAAGGAATGCATGGCAGCATGCAATACATGGAAAAGCATTTTGACTTACGTACAGATCCAACAAAACTTGTACCTGGTGCAAAATCCATCATTACACTTCTCATAAATTATTTTCCTGAAGAAAAGCATAATACAGATGCTCCAAAAGTATCTAAATATGCTTATGGAAAAGATTATCATGATATCATTAGAGAAAAACTACATCATTTTTTCTTTTTATTAAAAGAAAAAATTGGAGATATACATGGCCGAGGTTTTGTGGATAGTGCGCCAGTGCTCGAACGTGCGTGGGCACAAAAAAGTGGTTTGGGGTGGATTGGGAAAAACGGAAATTTGATAAATAAAAAACAAGGTTCATTCTTTTTTATTGCATCGTTAATTACAGATTTAGATTTGGTGGCAGATGAAGAAGGCGTAAAAGATTACTGTGGCACTTGTACAAAATGTATAGATGAATGCCCTACAGAAGCTATTTTGCCCGACAAAGTTGTGGATGGAAGTAAATGTATTTCTTATTTTACAATTGAGCTAAAAGATGCGTTGATACCAGATAAAATGAAGGGGAAATTTGATAATTGGTTATTTGGTTGCGATGTATGCCAAGATGTTTGTCCTTGGAATAGGTTTAGCAAACCCAATACTGAAGAAGGTTTTAAGCCAATAAACGAAATTTTACATTATTCCACAAATGATTGGAAAGAATTGACGGAGGAGAAATTTAAAATTATTTTTAGTAAATCGCCATTGAAACGAAGTAAGTTTGAGGGGGTGAAAAGGAATTTGAAGTTTATTACTTAGCTTTTTTCATTTATTATTTATCATTCATTGCTGTTAAGTTAGGTGATTAAAATAGGTTTTATGAATTGCCTCGTGCTTTAGCACGAGGATAAAAAATTGAAAACAATATTGGGCTTTAGCCCATTTTGCATTTCGGCTTTAGCCACCAGCATATATTTAATTAAACAATACATTGTACCATATTACAGACTGTTTGATAAATTATAACCAATTTGTAATCTTATAACACAATAATGGCTAAAGCAAAATACATTTTGGGCTAAAGCCCATATCGATAATAATTTTCTTTCTCCGCCCTAAAGTGCAGAGCTATGCAAAGGACACTACTCGATAGCTTTGACTTAACCGCATTGATTTATTATTTATTTTCAACAAAGTTTTTCAACGACTGCAAAGCATCTTCATACCCCTGCCCTGCCATTTTTTCTATAAATATTCCACTAAACTTTTCCCAAGGATACCATTTTAAATGTACAATGGCTTGCCATTGCACTTGCATGTTTCCTTGCTCCTGCACAGGCATGAGGGTTAAAATGTTTTCAATATCATTTTCGCCTTCTCTTTGTAAATTAATTTTTACTAATGGGTATTTTTTTTCTACAATTATTATTCTATACGTTTTTCCTTTTTGTGTCCATTCTGCTGTTGAGTTTATTTGGTCAGTTGTAGTACTAAAACTTAAAGCAGTAGAATCGCTTTTAAATACTGGATGCCAATTTTTCCAATTTTTCAAATCGCTTATTTCGTTAAATAATTTTATGGAATCAGCTTGTACCGTTACAGCTTTTGCAGTTACAATCCTACTTGGAATAAGCAAGGATATAAGTGTAACCATTACAAACAAGCCTATAAAAACAAATATGGCGCCTTTAATTAATTTCATTTTACTTCTTTAAATATTTTCTCATTTGTGGCTAAGCTGACGGGGCTTATAGCCGCCATCGGGGTTTTGCTATTCCCACTTAAAAGCCTTTACAGCCAATACATATACAATTACACCCCACAATAATAAAATACCAATTTCACTTTTTATATCCCAAAGGTTTGATCCTTCGAAAGCCACGCTACGCATGGCTGTATTGAGGTGTGTAAGTGGCATTGCTTTTGAAATAGGTTGTAGCCATTTTGGAAAATTATCTACCGAAAAGAAAGTACCCCCTAGTAAAAATTGTGGTAGCGTTATCAAATTTGCAAATGGCGGAATGGTGCTATCACTCTTTGCCAAACCACTTACAATAAAACCAAACCCCATAAATATGAGCAAGCCTAAGAAACTTAAAAATAACATTTCAAAAAGTGTTCTAAAACCATGCACTAATGTAAATCCAAAAAATAAATACCCAACTCCAATAATTACAACTGCGGTCATCATCTGAAATATTACACGGCTCAATCCTTCGCCTAAAATAATATATGTTCTGCTAATGGGTGTTGCAAAAAAACGTTTTAGCACCAATGTATTTCTTAAATTAAAAAAAGTAAATGCAACGCCGAAAACGCCAGCGCTTAATAAGGAAAAACCCAACTGCCCTGGCAAAATAAAATCGATGGTTTTGTATTCTCTGATTTCGGCAACATCTCTTTTTGGATTAAAATCAAAAAAAGCAAAAGTTGGTCTGCCTTTATATTCGACATCGCTAATGGCATTTATTTTACTTTGCAATAGTGTAGTAAATTGTGGCCAAGCATCGTTACTCGATGTAGTGCTTTTTAGTTCAACTCTATATGGATATTCAGAACCCACCGTTTTTACAATATTTAATACCCCTGCAATTCTTCCTTTTTCTTGCGCCGTTTTTAATTCTTCGGCTGTATTATAATTTATAATTTTAACGCCCTCGGTATTTTTTAAGGTAACGTATAATTCATTTGTAGTATCGGCATTTTCTGCCATTACAATTTTATACGATTGCATACCACTACCTCCACCAATAAAACCAAATACAATTATAAAAATAAAAGGGAAAACAAAGCTAAACACTACCGCCGATGGGCTTCTTAAAATAGAAC
>JAYSOC010000431.1:0-3445 GCA_043723285.1 Ferruginibacter sp.
TTCCATTACCAATTCTGCTGCGCCCGCATTGGCGTTTACAAATAAAACTTTACGCCAAGTTTTGCCTCCATCCATCGTTTTAAAAATACCACGCTCTTCGCTTGCGCCAAATAAATGACCAATAGCAGATACCCAAACTATATCAGGATTTTTAGGGTGTACAATAATACGACCAATATGCCTTGTATTTTTTAGCCCAATATTTTTCCAACTTCTACCACCATCATCGCTACGCCATATACCACCAATACCCTCGCTCACATTACCTCGTAGCGTATTCTCCCCCTCGCCTACGTATATAATACCCTCATCTGATGGCGCCAATGCCACTGCACCTATTGAACCGCCAAAATATTTATCCGAAATATTTTTCCAATTGCTACCTCCGTCAGTTGTTTTCCAAACACCGCCGCCAGTAGCACCAAAAAAGAACGTATTTTTATGTTTGTAACTGCCCGCCACCGTTGCACTACGCCCACCTCTAAACGGACCAATTTGTCTATACTTTACTTTGCCAAAAAAAATAGAATCTGTGCTAGATGTTTTTTGTGCAAATAAAATAGTCGTAAAAAAAAGGGCAATTGATGTAATGATAAATTTCATTGATGTAATATTTTGAAAAAGTAAATTACGAAAATATGAGGGTGTTGCAATATTTTTTTTAGGAGCATCAACTTCAAATCATCAATGAACATTGGTTTCCGCCTGTGCGCTATACCTTCGCATGTGTAAGCTGCGCTGCGCTTGCTCACACATACTCGGTGCCGCTCCAATGCGGGCTACGCTCAGCTATAAATCTTTTTTCAGCTTTTATTGTGCAATAGATTGAAGCGGATTACTTCAAGGCAAACGTGTAGGAATATTTTTTTATTTATTTACTCATAAGAAATTTTACCAAAAAATAACTCCGCCCAACTTTGCCATTTCTACATTTGCCAAGCAAAGTTGGTACTCATATTGCAATTTAGAAGCTGCAGCTTTTTGGATATTTGTAATGGCGTTTAATAATTCTAAATTGGTACCTATGCCATTTTTAAATCTTACTTGAGCTAGATCTTTTGCTGCATTTGCCTGTGTTATTTGCCCTTCTACATTTTGTAATCGTTGCTTTGCAGATGCTATATCGATGTTTATTTGAATGTAATCTTTTTTAAAACTACTATCCATAGTATTTAATATGAGTGTTTGCAGTTTTAATATGCTTTCATTTAATTGCATACTTTTTTTCATTCTTCCACCATTATATATCGGCATCGTAACGCCAACTCCTGCTAGGTAATTAAATCTAAATTGATAAAGAGATGGAACAAAACCATTTCTAAAACCAGTAGCACCGTTTACAATAATGGAAGGTTTGTTTTGCAAAGCTGTAATTTTTTTATCTGCTTCTGCAACCTTTATTTTATCTTTTTGTAAAATGTAATCTATGTTTTGAGATTGTGCTTGTGAAAGAAACTCATGTACATTTTTTGCACTATTGCCAAAATGAAATTTTGTATCGCTCACCACATTTGCACCTGAGAAATATTGTAATAAATTTAATTGCTTTAGCAGCATATTTTCTACATCAACTTTTTTATTTAATTCTTGGTCTATCGTAGCTTGTATGGTGAGGTTATCAAATTCTAAAGCCACACCTAATTTTATTTTTACTCGTATATCTTTTTGTGTTTCATATAAAAATGCCAACACAGTATCTTGAATTTTTATGGCATTTTTAGTATAAATTATTCCGTAGTAAATCGTTGCAATTTGATACGCAATTTGTGCCTTAGCCGCATCTGTATTGTGTTTGGTAGATTGTAATTCTATCTTTGCCTTTTCTACATTTTGTTTTAATGCCCCAAAATCGTACACTACATAACTGCCACTTACATTTGTATTGTAATTAAGATTTGGATTTATTTTTATGCTTGGTCCACCAAATGAAAACTCATTTACAGGTGCCAAATAATTTATTCCAGTATTAGAATTTACAATTGGACTTCTCCCAACATTTATTAAATCTATTTTATTTTCTCCGATTACAACAGCTTGCTCTAGCTCTTTAAACTTTGGAAAATAAGAAAACGAATTTTTAACCAAAGTAGCCAATTCTTTATTTTCTGTTTGTGCAAAAGCATTTACAACCACCAAAACATTTACCAATATCAATATTATCTTCTTCATACAATTTCTTTTTTGCACTAGTGTGCAGATTCGTCTGCTATTTTTTTGCTAGCAGCATCTAATTTTTTTGTGCTAAGCATCAATATTACTGGCAATGCACATATAAAAAACAATGCCATAAACTTAAAGCCATCTAAATAGCTTTGTAAGTATGCTTGTTTTGTTACTGCCATATCTACCATTTTATTGGCAATGTTATTCGCATCAAAACTATTTGCACCTTTTGCCATGGCAGTTTGTGCAATGCCATTTAATCTTTCATGTAATAATGGATTTTCAATGCTTAAATTACTGAGCAAATCAACTCGATGTACTGCATAACGCCTAGCTATATAAGTGTTCATAGTAGCAATACCAAAAGCACCACCAAGTTGCCTAAACATATTTGTAAGTGCAATACCATACGGCATATCTTTAGGCAAAAGCCCTACCACAGCTTGTTGAGTGAGTGGCACAATTAAACTTGCCGTACCAATACCTCTAAAAACTTGTGGCCATATAAACCAAGCCCTGCTACTCTCTGGCGTTGCAAGCGAACTTGTATAACCATGCAATATGAAAAATATAAAACCAATAATTACGAAATAAATTGGCTTTACACCTTTACCCAAAGTAATACCAATTGTAATCATACAAACCATACCTGCCAGTGCACCTGGCACCAATGCAAAACCTGCTTCTGATGGTGAGTAACCGAATATGCGTTGGGTAAGAACTGGGAAAATAAATACTGAACCAAACAAACCAAATCCGCTTGCAAAATTTAAAATATTGGTACCAATTAAATTTTTACTTTTTAATACTCGTAAGTTTATAAATGGATGTTCAAAGTATAGTTCCCAAAAAATAAAACCGATAATACCTACAAATGCAAACAAAGAAAACATACGAATATTGGCATCTTCAAACCAATCATTGGGTTGTCCTTTTTCTAAAACATACTGCAAAGAGCCAACTCCAATAGTGAGTGCAATAATACCAAGCCAATCGATGGTTTGTTCGCTTCGTTGAATATTAAACTCTTCTGGTTTTCTATCTACAAACTTAAACGTAAGTGCAAATGCTACAATACCGAATGGAATATTTATATCAAAAATTAAAGGCCAATTGTGATTTTCTACAATGATGCCACCAAGCGTTGGACCAAGTGCAGGACCTAATACTATGCCTAACCCAAACATACCTGCAGCCATTCCTCTTTTTTCTGGGGGAAAAGCATCAAACAAAATAGCTTGCGATGTAGAGAGCAATGCACCACCACCAATACCTTGCAAAA
>JAYSOC010000432.1:0-3443 GCA_043723285.1 Ferruginibacter sp.
TTGTTGAAAAATTTGTAACTACACATCCAGCTTCGTACGTTTCTCCTTTGGCAATTTATAGACATAGTCAAATTACTGGCGATTATATTAAGCAAGAAGAAATGTACAATATTCTTTCGGGTCCAGTAAAAACATCTACCATTGGTGCTTATATAGGTCAACAAATTGAGCAAACAAAAGCTGCTGGTTATGGCAAACCTTTGGCAGATTTTTCCCAACCTGATACCAGTGGAAAAGAAATTACATTATCTTCTTTGCGTGGAAAGTATGTGTTGGTGGACTTTTGGGCTAGCTGGTGTGGACCTTGCAGAGCAGAAAATCCTAATGTTGTGCGTTCGTATGAAGCATACAAAAATAAAAATTTTACCGTCTTAGGTATTTCGCTTGATAGAGATAAACAAAAATGGATGGAAGCTATTGCTGCTGATGGACTAAATTGGCAGCACTTAAGCGATCTTAAATTTTGGAGCAATGCTGTAGCACAACAATTCGGTATTCAAAGTATTCCACAAAACTTTTTAATAGATCCCCAAGGAAATTTAATTGGTAAAAATTTAAGAGGTGCTGCGTTGGAGTATAAGTTGATGCAGGTAATTAAATGATGAGTGATTAATGATGAGTAATGAATGTCTTCCTAACTCCTAACTCCTAACTCAAGTTCAACTGCCTCTTATAAAACTGTACAGCATTTTCTAAACCTAAATAAAGCGCATCGCATATAAGCGCATGACCAATAGAAACCTCTAATAAATTTGGTATGTTTTGCGCAAAATATTGTAGGTTTTGCAAATCTAAATCGTGTCCTGCATTAATACCTAAGCCAAGTTCGTTTGCTTTTAAAGCAGCCACCACAAAGGGTTCTATTGCCAACTGCTTGTTGCCCATTGCAAACTGCCTTGCATAATTTTCGGTATATAATTCTATTCTATTTGTGCCAGTTTCTTTTGCAGCTTCGATCATTTTTACATCAGCATCTACAAATATAGAAACTCGTATTCCTTCTTTTTTAAAAATAGCAATAATGTCTTTTAAATATTGTTGATGTGTTATCGTATCCCAACCATGGTTACTGGTTATTTGCCCAACAGCATCTGGCACAAGGGTAACTTGTGTAGGTTTATTTTCTAATACCAATTTTACAAAACTATCTTCTGTTGGGTTGCCTTCAATATTGAATTCTGTGGTAATTACTTTTTTTAAATCGTACACATCTTTGTAAGTAATATGCCTTTCATCAGGCCTCGGGTGTACTGTTATTCCGTATGCACCAAATCGCTCAATATCCAAGGCAGTCTTTATTACATCGGGGTTGTTGCCACCACGGGCATTGCGGAGGGTGGCTATTTTATTAATATTTACAGAAAGATTTGTCATTGTACAAAAGTATGAAAATTGTACAAGATGATTTTTTTGCGAATGGGTAAATATTATTTAATATCCTGCTAGTTTTCTCAGCCGTTGCAAATTTCCATTTAGTAAATTTTTATCCAATTGCCCAGTAATACCCGCCACGGTTCCGCTTTCGGTGTATTCCCAAATTAAATAATCGCTCCATGTGGCCGGTTACGATGGTGCATCGTTTCTGTAAGATGCTACCCAAAGCGGATAGGCTGCAAACTCTGTTGGATTGCCTAAATAATCTCTCCGAAAACTTTTTGCAGAATAAATAATAGGCTTCTTACCCGTGGCTCTTTCAATAGCCAACAACCAATCTTTTATTTTTTTTATACAAATGGCTTTATTTTCTTTTACATAATTATTGAGGGCTGCATTGGCTTGCCATTAGATATCTAATACTGCTGGCAATACGCCTTTTTTAGAAAAATCAATTCTACAACCTAAAAAATTATCTACCTGTTGCTGTGCAGTAATATCTTTAAAGGTAAAAATATGATAAGCACCTCTTACTATTTGCAACAGCTCCAATTCATTAAAATTTGTTTGTAATAAACCATCTTTAAAAGTTTTTCCTTGGGTGGCTTTGCAAAAAACAAATTTAGCTTGTTCTTTATCCACTAAATTCCAATTTATAATTCCATTGTGATGCTATACATCTATACCCCGCACAGAATTGGTTGACAATAAACCATCGATAACACTTCAGGTATTGGTGCCAACAACACCATCTGCTGCAAGATTATTGTATAGCTGAAAACGTATGACAATCCTTTCGGTTTCGCTGCCAAAGCCGCCATCTACGCCAATGGCATAGCCTATTTTTTTAAATTGGTTTGCAATAAAGTTATATCGAACCCTTTGCTTCCTTTTTTAAAGTTTTCATTGGATAAGTTTTAGTGGTTTATAAAAAATTGATTGATTTCTTTACATTTAAATTATGAAATACAAAACTTATTGTAAAAAAGTAGGGGATATTTTTTTTAATTTCTTTTAAAACAAGACTTTGGTGATCAAAGAAATTGGGGCTATTTTTTGGGGAGGGGCAAACTGTATAGTAACTTGCTGGAATAAATGTAATTTTTTTATTTAAGATAAATATATGTTTTATTAAATATTATCGAAATTCAGGTGCATCAATTCTCACGTTTTACGGATATAGTTTTTTTGTCATCATGTAAAACAATGGTGAAATTTGGACTTAGTGCTTCCAAAAATTCCCTAAAAGAGGTATGGCCATAGTTTCGAATATCGAAAGTTGGATCTACTTTTTTTAAAGCAGATGAAAATTGACTTGCTAATGCCAAGCCTGTCATGGTATCATATACCATCTCAAAAGCTTCGTTTACCGTGTCGATATTGATGGGTTCCTTAGTAATAATATTTTTTAGAGATACTTCTCTTTTTTTCTTTTCTGTGTGCGATTTTATTGGAATTTCTTTTTCTTTATTTGAAATCTTTTTTATGCTTTCGGTTTCTATTTTTTTATCAGTAAGAATTTCTGTATAAATAAAATTTTCACATGCTTTAACAAAGGCAACAGGTGTTTGTGATTTTCCTATGCCTATTACAAAATAGCCCTCTTCTCTAATTCTATGTGCAATGCCAGTATAATCACTATCGCTAGACACAATACAAAAACCATCTACTAGTTTTGAGTGGAGTATATCCATTGCGTCTATTATTAAAGCTGTATCGGAGGAGTTTTTTCCAGTTGTATATTCGAATTTTTGTACTGGCTTTACTGCATTTTTATTTAGCTGTTCTTTCCAACTATTCATTTTGTTATTTGTAAAATCTCCATAAATCCGCTTGATAGTTACTTTTCCGAATTTTGCAACTTCATTCAATATTTTTTCTATGAGTTTAGCTTCAGCATTATCTCCATCTATTAAAACGGCTATTTTCTTATTTTCAATTAGCATAAAAATTTTATTTAATAAAAAATACAGCAACGAAAATATGATTTTCTTAAATGAAATCTTCGCTATTTCTTTTTTTAATGAAAACGGTTCTATTGATTTGTAATAAAGACATGATCTCGTTAA
>JAYSOC010000433.1:0-3435 GCA_043723285.1 Ferruginibacter sp.
CCAAATCCGCTTGCGATAATCCCCTTGCTTCTCGGGCAAGTATTATCATATTTGTGTTTACATTTCCTATCATGTTGCTTCTTTCTTTAAGAATGCAAACATAATGATATTATTTGTAAAATGTAAAAATAAATGTCAATTGCTAAAAAATTACAAAAAAAGATTACCAGCATAAAATAAATCAGAGAATACACTCACAGCTAAAAGCATAAATATGTATAAGGATTTACTATAATATAGAAGCATCCAAATTGCATAATTCATTTCGTACATAACTATTTTTACTTACCTTGTAATAATAAATATTACCTTAAGCCAAAAAGTCCTATAATAAAAGGTATTATGAATAGTGCTATTTGACCAGATAGATTATTTCCAAAATCAAAACAAATGTACAAAGACCCAACATTAACGATGTGTATATTAAATATTCCGATGAAATTGTAAATACTTATTGGGCTACTTTTCTTATGAGTAAATAATCTTTTTTATAATTATTATAATTCCTGAAATAAAAGCTAAAAAGTAGCCCAATATTGTACATATTGACATATTCAAATTTAGGTATTAATTGTTTTTATCAGAAAGCCAAATTAGAGATGTTAGACCTGAAATTACTACATATGAAAGCATCCTAATTATATATTGCCGCATATCGTAGTATTCTATTAATCTTCAAATATATTTCACCTCGAACTCAAAGAATTTGTGTTCTTTAGCTTTGCAACTTTGTTGAATAGCTCGCTCAAACTACCATTTATAATGAGCGAATTGATGATAAGGTTTTTTTAGTACCCACTTTTTTTCACTGTTAATATAAAATTCTTTTTCTACATTTTCAAAAATATATAAAAATTCAGCTGTTAATAGATAATATTTACCTTTAATCGGATTTAATCCAAAATTATTTTCTCCAAAATCAATCGCTATTGTACTGTCCTTAAAATTTGCTTCCCACTTTCCACCAGAATATATTTTTTTTATTTTTAGGTCTTTACTTTTTTGACGGGTTATTTCAATTGACTTATTTCCATCAGCAAGGACTACGGTGTCAATTGGACTAACTAAATAATCCCATTTGAACCAATATTTCATTGTTCCATCTCTTTGTGGTTCAAAAACCAAATTTTCCTTTATTTCATTAACTGTTTTATTGCTATACACCTTTTTAGCTTCCAAGCTATCAAATCTTACTTTTCTATACTCCCAAGGGTAGTATAGAAAACAGCCTAGTGCAGTTAAAGTAACTCCATGATTTAAACCCGCAGGGTCATGGTCAGGTGTCATTAATTCAGGATCGTATTCAGATTGACTTTGACAGCTAGTAATACCAAATAGCGTTGTTAAAATTAAAAATATTATTTTTTTTGATTTTTTAAATGGCATATTCATTTTATTTAGTTTCATACAAAAAGATTTATTTAATTTTTTGAATTCCAACACCCGAATAATTTCTTTTAATTATATTCTGCCCAAGAGTTGCAGGATTTTCACCTTGATCATCAACCCAAATATATCCACCAGCAGGCCCATCAAACAAAAGTGGTATTGTACCAACACCACTTATGTTTATTCCTGCGATGTTTGCTGCCCATACTGCAAAAGTCGTACAATTATTAGTTACTAAGTTATAATGTGTTTTTTCGGTACTTTTTGCATATTGTAAGATTGTTTTGAATTGCTCTGCGTTAATACTTTTCGTCAAAGCTGATGTAGCAATATGTCTAGTGTTATTTCTAAAGGTACTTCCACTAGACTCAGGCTTAAATACATCTCCACCTTCGCCATCAGGATAAAAGCCAAAAACTTGCGCATAAGTAGGGTCAGGTTCATATCCTCCATCTTCTGCTTCAAAATTAACTCCTAACATAATAAAAGAATGACCTACAAGCCCATTAACACCTGGAAATAGTTTTATAAGACTACCTTTCCAAGGTTGTGCTGCATATAGTACAATAAAATAATCTTTTACTTTCCTACCTTTAATATGTTCTTCAAAATTTTTAATTATTGTAGAAATCTTAATTTTAGGATCATCTTCTTCTGTTTTTTTTATACTCGATTCTCTATTCTCCCTCCTATATTCCCCTGCCATATTAGCGTAAGCATCTGGGCTAGAGCTTTTCATCCACTGCTCATTTGTTAATCCATCTGCCCCAACTGCTTCTGTTGTACTAGTTCCATTTGTTCTTCTTACTGCCATCCCATCTGGGTCTATAAATCTTATCGGATTATTAAAACAATAAACATAAGGACTCCATCTTCTACTAATATCTGCCAAAGGATCTGGGTTGTGCCAAACGCCAAGCTGTGGGTCTAAAAATCTTGCTCCGTAATCGTATTCTTCTAAACCACTGCCATCGCTCCATTCACCGTTTTGTAATTCCTTACCTGTGTAATTAAAATTATTTTTAATGCCATTAGCTGCTTGTGTAGAAATGCCCAATAATTTTGAACCCCATGCATTGTAGTGCGTTTCCTCCAATATTGGGCTGCGTTGGTGTACGACTTCTAGGTTGTCAAAGAACACATCTGTATTGCTCTCATTACTACAATAAATGTAAATATACCCATTTTTTGGCACAGCAATATCTTGTAAAAAATGTGGTTTTATGCCGCCACTTGTAGCACTGTTTACAGGGTCAAACCCACCACCTGCGTAGTTAAATTGTTCATCAAATAAAATATAGGCTATACCTGCTTTTACATTATTGGTGGGGTTTGCAGGGTTGTTGTTTGTAAATGAATTTATGGGTGTGTATGTACCTGTAGTATTGCTCGTAAGTGCGCCTGAAGTAGCACCGTGACTTAAGGCAGTATTACCTGCTCCGCCTACTGCTAGGCCTGTACCCAAAAATGCCCCTATAAGTGTATTGGCATTAAAAGGGCTATTGCTCACTGACGCATTTACATAGTAATACGATTTGGCAAGTATGTTTAATTTATCGCCCGCCATCACTTTTAGTACCATGCCTAATCCTGTTTTATTAGTGCCGGCATTTAGTTTATACATCTGCTGGCTTGTAGCCATTGCTGCGCCTAATGTGTTGGGGTTGTTTGTACCATTGTCGTTTAAATAATTTTGCCCGTTTATTACGGCAGTGGGCGTGGGTACTACATAATTTGTATTTATATCAAAATAAGCTTTTTCTTTTTCTACTGGGCTAGTGGTTACACCTGCCGTACCTTCCAGTGTGGCTGTTGGATAGCGGTCTATTTTTACTTCGTCTGTTAAAAGTGCTCTGGTGGAACCTAAATGGTCTTTTATAACAAAGTCGTAAGCAAAACTTGCAGGCAGGGTTACAGTACCTGCTGCATTAAGTACAGAGGGTTTAAATCTTATACGCCCTTCTTCATGCCCCATAAATTGCATTACATCGTTTTCAAATACTGCCCCACCAAGGTATAGGGTGGTTTTTGTAGGCTGCCCATTTT